>JALZUT010000219.1 GCA_023300575.1 Olleya sp. | reverse complement strand
TTTCCCATCGTCTTATGCGTTTATCTTTTGTTCTTCTTCTAATCTAATTAAGGCTTGCTTGTATTCTTCCGGTAATACTTTTATAAATTTAGTCAGCTCTTTTCCCCAATTTTCTAGTATACGTTGTGCTAATGGACTTAATGTCGCATTGTAGTGATTTTCTATTAATGCTTTTAGTTGTAAAACATCTTCAGTTTTTTTTACTGAGTCTAGGTTTAGACCTTCTTTATTGCACTGTTTTTCAAACGTATTTTTCGAATCATATACATATGCAATTCCACCACTCATTCCAGCACCAAAATTACGTCCAACTTCACCTAGGACTACAGCTATGCCTCCTGTCATATATTCGCAACCATGATCTCCAATACCTTCAACAACAGCTAAAGCACCAGAATTTCTAACACAAAAACGTTCTCCAGCTTTTCCGTTTATATAAACCTCACCAGCTGTTGCACCATATAGTGCCACATTACCAATAATGATATTCTCTTCTGGTACAATAGTGGCTTCTTCCGGCACTTTTACAGCTACTTTTGCACCAGATAATCCTTTACCTAAATAGTCATTTGCATTACCATTAATAACTAGGTTTAGACCTTTTGTTGCAAATGCAGCAAAACTTTGTCCAGCAGAACCTGTAAAATTAATTTTTAAGGTATTATCGGGTAAGCCTTGTGCTCCATAAATTTTAGAGATTTCGTTACTAATAATAGCTCCAAAAGCACGATCCATATTATTGATTTTTGTGTCAATAACAGTTTTTTCTTTTCTGAATAAAGCAGGATGTGCTTGTTTGATTATTTTAAAATCTAATGTTTTTTCTAAATCGTGATCTTGTTGTTCTGTATTGTATAGTTTGGTACCTTCTGAAACCTCAACTTTATGTAAAATTGGTGTTAAATCTAATCCGTTAGACTTATAAAAATCAATGGTTTTATTTCTGTCAATTTTTTGAACTTGACCAACCATTTCATCTACAGTTTTAAAGCCTAATTGCGCCATGATTTCTCTTAACTCTTGCGCTACGAAATACATGAAATTAACCACATGTTCTGGTTTTCCTTTGAATTTTTTACGTAAGTCAGGATTTTGAGTTGCGATACCAACTGGACACGTATTTAAGTGACAGACACGCATCATTACACAACCAGAAGCGACTAAAGGCGCTGTAGCAAAACCGAATTCTTCAGCTCCTAGTAGACACGCTATTGCCACATCTCTTCCTGTTTTAAGTTGTCCGTCGCATTCTAAAACCACACGGTTTCTAAGATTGTTCATGACTAAAGTCTGTTGTGCTTCAGCTAAACCTAATTCCCATGGTAAACCTGCATGTTTAAGAGAGGTTAATGGCGAAGCACCTGTACCACCATCGTGACCAGAGATTAAAATAACATCACCTTTTGCTTTAGCAACTCCAGCTGCAACTGTACCTATACCAACTTCTGAAACTAACTTGACATTAATTCTAGCTGCTCTATTTGCTGATTTTAAATCGTAAATTAATTGCGATAAATCTTCAATTGAATAAATATCATGATGAGGTGGTGGCGAAATTAAACCTACATAAGGTGTAGAGTTTCTTGTTTTTGCAATATCTGGATTCACTTTTGGCCCAGGTAATTGACCACCTTCACCAGGTTTTGCTCCTTGAGCCATTTTTATCTGAATCTCTGAAGCATTAGTCAAATAATTTGACGTTACACCAAAACGACCTGATGCGACTTGCTTGATAGCAGAGTTTTTCCAATCTCCATTTGCATCTTTGTAGAAACGCTCTTCATCTTCTCCGCCTTCTCCAGAATTACTTTTTCCGCCAATACGGTTCATTGCAATTGCTAAATTCTCGTGCGCTTCTTTACTAATCGAGCCATAAGACATCGCTCCTGTTTTAAAACGCTTGACAATTTCTGTCCATGGTTCTACTTCATTTAATGGAATTGGATCGTAATTAGTAAATTCAAACAAACCACGAATAGTCATTAGTTGTTTAGTTTGCTCATTTATTAATTTAGAGTATTCTTTATATGTACTGTGTTTATTTGTACGGACTGACTCTTGTAATTTAGCAACAGTTAATGGATTAAATAAATGTTTTTCGCCATCACGTCTCCATTTATATTGTCCACCAAAATCTAAACTTAAATCTGCTTCTACAGCTTCCGTTTTATAGGCTTTTTTATGACGCTTGAAAAGTTCTTTTTCTATTTCACGTAAGCCTATACCTTGTATTCTTGTTACTGTATTTGGAAAATAATCGTTTACAACTTTTGAGTTTAACCCAACACATTCAAACAACTGCGAACCTCTATAAGAATTCAAAGTTGAAATTCCGATTTTGTTCATCACTTTAAGAATTCCCATTCCTACAGCTTTATTATAATTTTTTATTGCAGTTAAATAATCTAATCCTTCTATATCTTTAGTTTCGACTTGATCGTATACAATTTCGTTAACTATGTAAGGGTTGATTGCACTAGCACCATAACCAAATAATAATGCAAAATGATGCACTTCTCGTGGCTCTGCAGACTCAATAATCAAGCTAACTTTGGCACGTTTTCCTATTTTATATAATTCGTGATTTACGTAAGAACAAGCTAATAATGCAGGAATTGGAGCTAGTTTTTTACTAACACCTCTATCTGATAAAATGATAATATTTCCGCCTTCGTCAATTATTTTAGAGGCTTGTTTTACAAGGTTTTCAAGTGCGTGTTCTAATTCATTTAACCCTTTATCTACTTCATATAAAATAGGAATAGTAGTGACTACAAAATCTGGATTTGTAGTGTAGTTTTTTATCTTATCTAGATCATGCTTTGAAATAACAGGATTCTGAATTTTTAGCTTACGACATTGGTCTTCATTGATTTTAAAAAGATTAGTGTCTTCTCCTAATGTTAAACTAATATCTGTAATTAATTTTTCGCGAATACCATCTAAAGGCGGATTGGTAACTTGAGCAAATAATTGCTTAAAGTAGTTATAAATAAGTTGTGGTCTTTCTGATAAAATTGCGATTGGCGAATCGTTACCCATTGACCCAATTGGCTCTTTACCTAATTGAGCCATAGGTTGTATAATGACACGTAAATCCTCTTCGGTATATCCAAAAACAATTTGACGTTTTTGTAAAGTTTCCTCTTTGTGTTTTATAGGTCCTTTTTTTGCAGGAATATCTGCAAGATGTACCAAGTTTTTATCTAACCATTTTTTGTAAGGATGCTTAGACACGATGTCTTCTTTAATTTCTTCATCATTAATAATACGACCTTGATTCATGTCTACCAAAAACATTTTTCCAGGTTCTAATCTTCCGTGTTTTTCGATGTTTTTTGGATCTATTTCTATTACTCCTGTTTCTGAAGACATAATAACAAAACCGTCCTTTGTAACCGAATAACGCGATGGTCTTAAACCGTTACGATCTAAAACTGCTCCTATATAATTACCATCTGTAAATGGGATTGAGGCTGGCCCATCCCATGGTTCCATTATACAAGAGTTATATTCATAAAACGCACGTTTAGTTTCTGACATGTCTAGGTTTTTTTCCCAAGCTTCTGGCACTAACATCATCATAACTTCTGGAAGCGAACGTCTAGTCATTAATAACAATTCTACAACCATATCCATAGAAGCAGAATCTGATCTTCCAGGTAAGATTACTGGAAAGATGCTTTTTAATTCGTCTCCAAACCACTCACTTTCCATTAACTCTTGACGTGATAATGTCCGCGACACGTTTCCACGAAGCGTATTAATTTCTCCATTATGACACATGTATCTAAACGGTTGCGCTAAATCCCAAGTTGGAAATGTATTGGTAGAAAAACGTTGGTGCACCAAAGCTAGTCGTGTAACTAAAGTAGGGTCTTGTAAATCTGTATAATATCGTTTTATATCTTCAGGAATTAAAAGCCCTTTAAATATGATTATTTTAGTTGATAAACTTGGTAAGTAAAAACGAGGACTTTCTGATAATTTTGAATTATATACATGGTGTTCTGCTTGTTTTCTGGCAGTAAACAATTTTAAGTTAAAAGTAAAATCATCTTGCTTATTATCGGATTTACCAATAAAAATTTGCTTAACAAATGGTTCAGACTCAGCTGCAATTTCTCCGATAACAGAAGAATCTACAGGTACATCTCTCCAACCTAAAACTTCTAGGTCTTGACCAATTATATAAGCTTCAAATTTATCTATACAATAATTACGCTGATTTTCTTTTTGAGGTAAGAATACATTACTAACAGCATATTGTCCAAATTTAGGCAAATTAAAGTCACAGTTTTTTACAAAAAATTCGTGTGGAATATCTATTAAAATACCAGCTCCATCTCCAGTTTTTCCGTCACTACTTACAGCACCACGATGCTCTAATTTTTCTAAAATTTCTAGTGCTTGATGAATGATGAAATTGGACTTATTACCTTTTAAACTACATATAAATCCTGCACCACAATTATCGTGTTCAAATTCCGGTAAATATAAGCCTTGTTTCTTAAGCATAATCATCAAATTTTAAAGGTGTTTTGCACCTATTCTATTTGTAATATACTTTGTATAACTCAATAAAAAAAAAGTAGAATACACTTTTTCGATATCTATAATTAAGGACGTTCTAATTTAAAAATCAGCAATTTTTACGAGTTAAAATAAGGAATTACCAACAAAACTCTTTTCAATAATTTAATCATTTTTTTGCGAAAACGTTTTCGAAAAACAACATTTAATAAAAATAATACACTAAAACTACTTTAAATATGATAATTACCTAAAAACCGAATTGTCAAATCGTCAAAAAAACATTGAAATTATTTTAACCCCTAAAAAATTTAGGGGTTAAATCTAATTTATAATAAAAATAACTCAATTACCCTAAATTTTTTAGGGGTAAAAAATATTTTACTATAGATTTGAAGTCTAACAACTGAAAATTTATATTATCATGAAACAACTAACAACTCTTTTGACATTATTTTTAACAGTATCGCTTTTTGCTCAAGAACAAACAGAAAAACCATTGTCTTTAGAAGGTAGTATTGACACATATTTCAGAACAAATCTTAGTGCTAGTGATGTGATTGAACAGTCACCTGCTTCTTTTGCAAATCAAACTGGATTTGCATTAGGTATGGCCAATATTATTGCCTCTTACGAAAAAGGAAAAGTAGGAGCTGTAGCAGATTTAACTTTTGGCCCAAGAGGAGACCAAGCTGTAGGTGGAGATGTACCTAATATAAATCAATTATTTGCATATTATAATATATCTGAAAATACAACTTTAACTTTTGGTAGATTTAATACTTTTTTAGGTTATGAAGTAATATCTCCTTTAGGAAACTTTAACTACAGTACTTCTTATTTATTTGCTAGTGGTCCTTTTTCTCACGTAGGATTAAAAGCAGATTTTGCATTATCGGATGATTTTAGCTTAATGCTAGCTGCTATGAACGCAACAGACACCAATAATAACGCAACAGGTGATTATGCATTAGGTGCGCAATTAGGTTATAAAGGTCAGTTTTTAAATTTTTACTATGACTCGGGTGTTGTATTAGGATTTGAAGTAGATTATACAGGTGGATTTGATGTGTCTGACGATTTTTACTTAGGAATCAATGCTGCTTACCAAGATAATGATGGAGCAGGATTTTATGGCGCTGCACTTTACCCACAATACAAAACCTCAGATGCGTTTTCTGTTGGATTAAGAGGAGAGTATTTTGCACTACATGGAGGAGGTGATGATTTACCAACTGTTTTTGATGTAACATTAACAGGAAGTTATGCAGTAGACAATTTAACAATTAAGCCAGAAATTAGATTAGATTCTTGGTCTGATGCGACACCTTTTATTGATTCTGAAGGCTTAGCAACTGAAAGCTTATCGTCGTTTTTATTAGCTGCGATCTACAAATTTTAATTCTGCTTAACTAACTAAAACAATTATTATGACTAATTTTTTAACATTTTTACCAAATTTAGTTGCTACACAAGACGTTGTGGCAGCAACGACAAAAGATATTGAAAACGCTGTATCAGCTGTAAATGGTGATATGGGTATGCTATGGATGCTTCTATCAGGTATCTTAGTGTTTTTTATGCAAGCTGGATTTACTTTAGTAGAAACAGGAATGACGCGTTCTAAAAACGCAGCCAACATAGCAATGAAAAACTTACTTGACATTTGTGTTGGATCTTTAACTTACTGGTTAGTAGGTTACTCTTTAATGTATGGAGATACTAGTAACGGATGGTTTTTCTGGAGTGGATTAATGCAAGGTGAAGGTGCAGATCTATTTTTCCAAACTATGTTTGCAGCAACAGCAGCAACTATAGTATCTGGTGCTATTGCAGGTCGTACTAAATATTCTACTTATGCAATATTTTCTGTAATAATGACTGCTTTAATTTACCCAATAGCAGGTGGATGGCAGTGGCAAGGAGAAGGTTGGTTAACAAACCTAGGGTTTATTGACTTTGCTGGATCTTCTATTGTACACTCTGTTGGTGGATGGGCTGCTTTAGTAGCTGCATTTATGGTAGGACCTAGAATTGGAAAATTTGCAGACGGGAAAGTATTTTCTATTCCAGGACACAACCAAATATTAGCAACTTTAGGAGTTTTTATCCTTTGGTTAGGATGGTTCGGATTTAATGGAGGATCTCAACTTGCTTGGGGTGGTGCAGATGCAATTGGTGCTTCAAACGTCGTTTTAATTACAAACTTAGCAGCAGCAGCTGGTGGATTAGGAGCATTAATTACAACTTGGATTTGGTACGGTAAACCAAATTTACCTCAAACATTAAATGGCGCATTAGCTGGTTTAGTAAGTATTACTGCTGGTTGTGGTAATATGTCTGCAATTGGAGCTGTTTTTGCGGGTTTAATTGGAGGTATTATTGTTGTGTTTTCTATAGAATTTATTGAGAAAAAACTTAAAATTGACGATGCAATTGGAGCAGCTTCAGTACATGGTGTTGCAGGTGCATGGGGAACTTTAGTTATTGGACTTTGGGGCATAGATGGTGATACAGGAATTGGACTTTTTAATGGTGGTGGAGCTTCACAATTAGGCGCTCAAGCAATTGGCGTATTGGCCTATGCTGTTTGGTCTATTGTTTTATCTTATATTATTTTAAAAGTACTAAAAATGACTATGGGATTAAGAGTTACAGAAGAAGAAGAAATAGTTGGTCTTGATTTATCTGAACATGGTGAGATTGCTTACCCTGGAAAAAGAGAAAGAGGCTAATAAATAAAACAAAAATTCTATATGAGAATTTTAAAAGGACTTAATGTATACTTGTTAATTTAGTTAGGATAGTTGTCCTAAAAGACTAATTACTAAGAGCATTAAGATTGAGTTTAGTTAGTGAGAAACCTCGAAGCTTTTGAAGCTTTGAGGTTTTTTTTATACTAACAATATGTCTTATTTTTTTAGTTCTAATTTTTCGGCAAAATAGTCGCAAAAATCTTTCATAGTTGCTGTCATTTTATCATCTTGAGTTGCTCTATTAAACGTATCACTCATTGCAACTAAAGTTTGATGAAAAAAGATTTTCATTTCATCTACAGGCATATCTTTGGTCCACAAATCTATACGTAAAGATTCTTGTGCAGCACTATCCCAAACTGATAACATCATAGCTTTAGCATCTGCATTTGTAATGCCTCCATCTTGAGCGGTCCAGTTTAGTTTTTCTGGCACTTTATTTTCGTCTAGTTGTATTTTTAAGGTAATCTCTGATGTTCTATTTGCCATTATTGTCTTGGTTTGTATTTTGCTTTATTAAATATATTTTTTGCAGATGCGCTTAACAATTCATTTAAGCTAACCGGATTGTTTTCCATATAAGCTCTTACTATTTGCCAACCTATATATTGCCCTATTCTTCCTGGTGATTCGTTATCAATTTCTGCTAAATAAAATTTAGAAAAAGGAGCAGGGTTAATAAAACGATTTGGCAACTTGGCGTCTGTGCTATACAACAATTCTTTATCAATAAAATATTTCCAGATTTGCTCTTCATTGGAAGCTGCCCAACTTAACTCTTCATTAGTATATCCTATTTTTTCTGCATCTGTCTTAAACGGTATAATCTGATCCTTAACGTATAACAACTTCCCGAAATAAACCATTTCATCTAACAAATTTTTACGTGTGGTTTTAAACACATTTTTTTTTGCATAAGCATTAGCAAGATCCACAACTAGCTGCTCTGGCTTCATGTTTTTAACAAAATAGGTTTGCAAACCATCATAAAAAAAATGGTCTTCTCCTAAGTAAGTATCTAACTCTATAATTGCAATAGTATCTGTAACAATTACTTTATTTCTAAAGTCTACATCTGATGTAGAAGCAACAACACGTGGTGTTTTAAATGTTGGGAAATAGTATTTTAAATGCTGAAAAAGTTCCTTTATTTCTTTAGTTTCAGGTTTAAGGTTTTTAAATTTCTTTAAAGTCTCCTCTTCTAATTGCTGTTGTAACGTATCGCCCATTTTTGTAATCCAAAAATCATCTCCATACTTTTTTGGAAACATAAACGGAAACGTGTCTTTTAACTCAGGTAATTGGCTAGGCGAAGCTTCCGCGAAAGCGATATCAAAACGTTCTATATTAAGCTCTATATTAATTTTAGTGATTTCGGCTTCTAACTTATTGTCTTTATCACAAGAAAATAATAGAAAAAATAATAACAAAGTAAAAATGAAACTTCTCATAAAACTTAATGTCTCTTAATTTTTATTACTAAAGCGTTTGCTTTATTTTTGTTAGGCAAAGGTACTATTCTTTGTTTAAAATTCTTTGATTATGCAAACAGAAAAAGTTGTAAAACATATTGTAAATTGGTTAAAAGACTATGCTACTAACGCAAAAGTAAATGGTTTTGTTGTTGGTGTGTCTGGCGGAATTGACAGCGCAGTTACTTCTACCCTTTGTGCCCAAACAGGCTTAAAAGTGTTGTGTGTAGAAATGCCTATACATCAAGCTGCTAGTCATGTATCTAGAGCACAAGAGCATATTGCACAGTTACAGAAACGGTTTCCAAATGTAGAGGCTATAAAAACCGATTTAACACCTGTTTTTGAAGAGTTTAAAACAGAAATTTCTCTTGATGGTAATCAAGCTACTGTAGATATGGCTTTAGCAAACACACGTGCGCGTTTACGTATGACAACTTTATATTATCATGCTGGTTTATTAGGTCTATTAGTAGCTGGAACTGGTAATAAAGTAGAAGATTTTGGTGTCGGTTTTTATACAAAATATGGTGATGGTGGTGTGGATTTAAGTCCGATTGCAGATTTACTTAAAAGTGAAGTGTATAAAATTGGAGGCTTTTTAAAAGTACCAGATTCTATTATGAATGCTGCGCCTAGCGATGGATTATTTGGAGACACAAGAAGCGATGAAGATCAAATTGGTGCTTCTTATCCAGAATTAGAGTGGGCAATGCAAATGAAAGATGAGGGTAAAACCGAAAGTGATTTAAGCGGAAGAGAATTAGAAGTTTTTAAAATTTTTAAACGTTACAATACTAATAATTTACATAAAATGAATCCAATTCCTGTTTGTGATATCCCTAAAGACCTTCTGTAATCAATGAATATATTATAATTTTAACTACCTTTACAGCGCTATTATTATTCTATAACCAGTGTTTTCTTATAAAACACCAAAAAAACATATTAACCATGGTCAAACTAATGGTTGCCGATCAACACCCAATTACCAGAAAAGGATTGGAATTGATCTTTGCAAATTCTAGAGATATAAAATTTATTACTGCTGTGTCTGATGGAGAAGCTGTCTTTAATGCCTTAAATGAAGACACCATAGATCTATTGGTCTGTGATATTGACTTACCAAAATTAAACGGAATTAGTGTTATTAGGCGCGTAAAAAAAGAATTTCCGAACGTCAAAATTCTAGTATTTAGTGCTCAAAACGAAGATGTTTATGCAGTTAGCACTATTAAAGCTGGTGCAGATGGTTTTGTGTCTAAAAACGAAGATTTATTGACATTAAAAGAGGCAATAATGAAAGTGTATTTAGGAGGTGTTTACATAAGTCCAAAATTATCTAAAAAGTTTTCTACTGAAAGTGACTCTGGCAAAAAACCGTACTATAAAAAATTATCGGCAAGAGAAATTGAAGTTTTAAAATTATTATCTAACGGAAAGCGAAACAAAGAAATTGCTGAGGAGTTAACTATTAATGAAAAAACAGTCAGTACTTACAGAGCGCGTTTGATGAAAAAACTTAAAGTGACTAACTTAATAGATTTAGTAGATCAAGCTAAAAACTTGAATTTATAAAG
>JALZUT010000218.1 GCA_023300575.1 Olleya sp. | reverse complement strand
AACTCTAAAAGGAGGAGAGTTCTTACTAAAAGAATCTACATCAAAAGACACCTTTATATGTAGATTCTTTTAGTAAGAACTCTCCTCCTTTTAGAGTTCTTACTAAAAGAATCTACATCAAAAGACACCTTTATTCCAGAGGAAATGAACGAGGATCAGCAAATGATCCGTCAGATGGTAATTGATTTCATTGAAACTGAAGTATATCCAATTGATGCCAGAATGGAGAAATTGGAAGAAGGGCTAAATGTACAGGTTTTAGAAAAAGCCGCTGAATTAGGCCTTTTGGGGCCACATATGCCTGAAGTTTATGGAGGAATGGAATTGGATACCAATACGAATACCATTATCACGGACTTCTTTGGAGGTGTTGGGAATGGATTTACAGTGACTTATGCTGTACAAACAGGAATCGGCATGTTACCGATTTTATATTTCGGAACGGAAGCGCAGAAGCAAAAATACTTGGTACCAGCAATTACTGCTGAAAAGAAAGTTTGTTATTGTCTGACCGAACCAAGTTCTGGTTCGGATGCATTGGGCGCAAAGACGCGAGCTGATCTGACGGAGGACGGAAAGCACTATATTCTGAATGGTCAAAAAATGTGGATTTCTAATTCTGGTTTTGCGGATACATTTATCGTGTTTGCACAAATTGACGGAGACAAATTCACTGGTTTTATTGTCGATGGCGATACGCCTGGATTGACTTTGGGAGCAGAGGAAGATAAAATGGGAATCCATGCTTCATCAACGCGTCAAGTATTTTTTGAAAATGTAAAAGTACCTGCTGAAAACATTTTAGGCGAAATCGGACAAGGTCATAAAATCGCTTTTAATGTTTTGAATGTTGGTCGTTTCAAATTGGGCGCAATGTGCGTCGGCGGTGCACGAAAAGGAATTGATTATAGCGTGAAATATGCTAACGAACGCCAACAGTTCAAACAGTCAATCTCCAGTTTTGGAGCAATCCAATATAAATTGGCTGAACAAACGATTCAAAATTTTGCTGTGGAAAGTGCGCTTTATCGTACTTCTCACTTGATGCAAGAATTGAAACACAACTTGATTGAAGAAGGAAAATCTTTTACAGAAGCAACTTTGATTTCAGCTGAAGAATACGCAATCGAATGTGCTATAATGAAAGTTGTTGGTTCTGAAATGATAACCTACGTGGCAGATGAATTTGTTCAAGTTCATGGAGGACTTGGTTTCTCTGAGGAGTTTCCAGCTTCACGTGCATACCGAGATGCGCGTATCAGCCGTATTTATGAAGGTACAAATGAAATTAACCGTTTGTTGACCGTTAATACATTGATGAAACGTGTCATGAAGCAAGAAATTGACTTCACTGGTCCAGCCATGAATGTGCAGAAAGAATTGATGGAAGGCGTTTCGACTCCAGTCGGAGAAGGAAAATATGGCGCAGAAAGAAAAGCTATCATTGATTTCAAAAAAGCAATTTTGATGGTTTTGGGAAGTGCCGTACAACTTCAAATGGAAGGCAAACTCAATCTTAAAGAAGAGCAAGAAATCGTAATGAATGTATCTGATATGATTATGGATTCATTCGTAGCGGAGTCATTGCTTTTGAGAGTTGAAAAATTGAATGGAATGACTTCCAAGCCACATGCACAAGAAGTTTATGATGCAATTTTGAAAGTTTACTTCACGGATATTCAAACCAAAATTGGAAAAGACGGAGCAGATGCGATTGTTTCTTTCGCAGAAGGTGATGGAGCGAAAATGCTACTTTCTGGTTTGAGAAAATTCATGAGATACACTCCTACAAATGTCAAAAAAGGAAGAAGACTTATTGCTAAACAATTGATTGAGACAAATGGGTATTGTTTCTAAAAATAGAATAAGTATTAAAAACTGCAAATACAAAAAAGATACTGACATTACTTACGGAAAAAATGTTGAATTATTAATTTTGAAAAACTAGTTGGAATTTTAAATAAAACAGTTGGTAACACCGTGTATAATTAATGGCTAGTTCTCGCCTACTTACGAAAATCCTCGCGGATTTTCTATTCAGTATTTATTTATTAACTTAGTTGCTTAAACACGCCACTAATCATACACAATACCGTTAAACGAAACTTCCAACCCTAAAATTTCTTCAGCAAAATTTAATCCCTATTTTTGCAACAAATACTACTACGTGCAAAACATTACAATAGCTATAGACGGATTTTCTTCCACAGGAAAAAGCACAGTTGCTAAACAATTGGCTAAACATTTGGGTTATATATACGTAGATAGTGGTGCTATGTATAGAGCTGTAACACTGTTTACCATGCAAAATGGTTGGATAAACAAGGATCAGTTTGATGTTGTAGCATTAGTATCTAATTTAAGTAAAGTCAATATCAGTTTTACTTTTAATAAAGACTTAGGTTTTGCAGAAGTGTATCTAAACGGAGTAAACATAGAAAAAGAAATCCGTACACTAGAAGTCTCTAGTTATGTTAGTAAAGTAGCAGCTATACCAGAAGTACGCTATCAGTTGGTAAAACAACAACAACAAATGGGTAAAGACAAAGGTGTTGTTATGGATGGTCGCGATATCGGTACAGTTGTATTTCCTAAAGCAGCATTAAAACTATTTATGATAGCCTCGGCTGACAAACGTGCAATAAGACGTTTTGACGAGTTAATCGGTAGAGGAGATGATGTTAAATATGAAGACGTATTACGCAACGTGCAAGAACGTGACTATATAGATTCGCATAGAGAAGATTCGCCTTTAGTAAAAGCAGAAGATGCTATAGAAATTGATAATTCTGATTTAACATTAGAAGAACAGTTTAGTAAAGTCTTAGAATTAACCCAATTGACTTTTAAGGATTTAGAATAAAGCTTTTCTTGCTAAGGAGTAAAGAAGTTAAGCTAATTTAAAATTATAGCTTTGTAAATCACACAAGAGTAATCACAAAATGTATGCTCTACTTAGAAGAGATTAAGAGAAGATTTCAATAAAAAAGCGAATTAAAGTAATTAAACTCTAATTCGCTTTCAATAGTTTCTATTAAACTCCTATAAATTTGGAATGCTTAATTTTTGACCAACCTGAATCATATCTGGATTCTTTAATTGATCAGTGTTAGCTTCAAATACAGCAGTATATTTAGCAGCATTACCATAGTAATGCTTAGCAATCTTACCTAAAGTCTCTCCGCTTTTAACAGTATGTCTAGCATAAACGCTATCATCTGCAACCTCTATACTTGCAACAACGTCACTTGGGTTTTCACCACCAGCAGCTTTAATTGCATCCCATAATAGGTTTTTTTCATAAGGCGTACCAGCAGTTCCAGTAATGTTTAATACACCGTTTGCTTCTGTAACGTCTCCGTTTTGAATATTTAATTTTTCTCCTAAATCAAGTACACCTTGATATTTTGCTCTAATAGCCATAATTGTTATTTATTATTTAATGTTAATCTATTTTAAAGATAGTAATTATTAAAGCAGATTTTAGTATTCTATTGTACATTTCATGATTTCTTAGATAAAGTGTTATTTTTTTACGATAAAGCGTAAAAATGATGCCATCCAATGTTAGTGTATATTTTACTGAATTTCAAACACTTAAAATATATAGTTTACATTAGGCAATAATGCTAAAAAGTAGTATTTTTGCACTCCTTTTAGCGAATAATTGGATTTACAAAAGGGAATAAACAAAACAAAATCTAACACTTCTGTGTGTTACACGCTTAAAAAATCCAAGACTACACAGAATACAAACGCGATTTAATAGCGTTTCCATACAGATGGAACACTATGTAAAATTTCGCAATATTTATTTAAATGGCTGAAAAAGCACAAGAAGCACAGGTTGAAGCAACCGAAGCAAAAGAAGTAAAAACTGAAGTAGTTAAAGCTGAAGAAGTAGTATCTGAAGCACAAGCAAACCCAGAAAAATTCTTAGAAGAATTCAATTGGCACAATTACGAAGAAGGAATTGATGAAGTTGAAGATTCTCAATTAAAAGAATTTGAAAAATTAGTATCAGAAAATTTTGTAGACACTTTAGACGACGAAGTTGTAGAAGGTGAAGTAGTACACATGACAGATCGTGACGTTATTATTGACATTAACGCTAAGTCAGAAGGTGTAATTTCTTTAAACGAATTTAGATACAACCCAGACTTAAAAGTAGGAGACAAAGTAGAAGTATTAATTGATGTACGTGAAGACGCAACAGGACAATTAGTATTATCTCACAGAAAAGCTCGTGTAATCAAAGCTTGGGACAGAGTAATCAAAGCAAATGAAACTGGAGAAATCGTTAACGGTTTTGTAAAATGCAGAACTAAAGGAGGAATGATTGTAGATGTTTTTGGTATCGAAGCATTCTTACCAGGATCTCAAATCGACGTTAAGCCAATTAGAGATTACGACCAGTACGTTAATAAAACTATGGAATTTAAAGTGGTTAAAATTAACCACGAATTTAAAAACGTAGTAGTATCTCATAAAGCTTTAATTGAAGCTGATATCGAGGAACAAAAGAAAGAAATCATTGGTCAATTAGAAAAAGGTCAAGTTTTAGAAGGTGTGGTTAAAAACATTACTTCTTATGGTGTATTCATCGATCTTGGAGGTGTTGACGGATTAGTTCACATTACAGATTTATCTTGGTCACGTATCAACCATCCAAATGAGATTGTTGAATTAGATCAAAAACTTAATGTTGTAATCCTTGATTTTGATGAAGATAAATCAAGAATCCAATTAGGTCTTAAGCAATTATCTAAACATCCTTGGGATGCTTTAGGAGAAACAGTTGCTGTAGGAGATAAAGTTAAAGGTAAAGTTGTTGTAATCGCTGATTATGGTGCATTTATCGAAGTTGCAGAAGGTGTAGAAGGCTTAGTACACGTGTCAGAAATGTCATGGTCTACGCATTTACGTTCTGCTAACGATTTTGTTAAGGTTGGTGATGAGATTGATGCTCAAATCTTAACTTTAGATAGAGAAGATCGTAAAATGTCATTAGGTATCAAGCAATTATCTGCAGATCCTTGGACAGACATTACAACTAAATACCCAGTTGCTTCTAAGCATACAGGTATTGTACGTAACTTTACAAACTTTGGTGTTTTTGTTGAATTAGAAGAAGGTATTGATGGATTAATTTACATCTCTGACTTATCTTGGACTAAGAAAATCAAGCATCCATCAGAATTTTGTAACGTTGGTGATAACTTAGATGTAGTAGTATTAGAATTAGATGTTGAAGGGCGTAAATTATCTTTAGGTCATAAACAAACAACTGATAACCCTTGGGATAAATATGAAACTGAATTTGCTTTAGATTCAACACACACAGCAGAAATTGCTGAAGTTGTAGATAAAGGAGCAACTATTCAATTTAATGAAGATATTGTAGCATTTGTACCTTCACGTCACCTTGAAAAAGAAGACGGAAAAATCTTGAAGAAAGGTGAATCTGCAGAATTCAAAATAATTGAATTTAATAAAGAGTTTAAGAGAGTAGTTGCATCGCATACTGCAATCTTTAAAGCTGAAGAAATGGCAAATGTAAAAGCTGCTGTTAAGAAAGCTGCTGCTCAAGCTGACGAAGCTAAACCTACTTTAGGTGACGCTAATGAAGCATTACAAGCGCTTAAAGATAAAATGGACGGTAAAGTATAATCCATCTATTCTTGCTTAGGCAAGAATCTTATCTAATTATAAAGTAAAAGCCTCTCATATTTGAGAGGCTTTTTTTATGTAACAAGATTAACATATTTGTTGTCTAGGTAACAACAGAGTAATTTCATTTAACTATTTTCAGTTATAAAATTTTACTTTACCTTTGCCATCCAAACCCGTTTTGAACACTATGAGTCAAAAAGTGCTACTTAATGCCACAGAGGTAAACATCATTCTACACAGATTGGCTTGCCAACTCATAGAAAAACATGACGATTTTTCTAACACTATTTTAATAGGTATTCAACCAAGAGGTAAGTTTTTAGCTAACCGCTTAGCAACTATGCTTAAAACTGAATACAAGATTAAAAACCTACAACTAGGTCATTTAGACATTACATTTTACCGAGACGATTTTAGAAGAAGTGACAAACCTTTAGAGGCAAACATTACCGAAATTAATGTTCAAGTTGAAGACAAAAACATCGTATTTATAGATGATGTATTATATACAGGACGAAGCATTCGTGCAGCTTTAACTGCAATTCAAAGTTTTGGACGTCCTAAAGAAATAGAATTATTAACCTTAATAGACAGACGTTTTAGTAGGCATTTACCTATCCAACCAGATTACAGAGGACGACAAGTAGATGCTATAAATAATGAAAAAGTAAAGGTTAATTGGTTAGAAAACGAAGGGGAAGATGCTGTTTACTTAGTAAATAATTAAATTAAAATAGTATAATACACTAAGTTTGTCTGAGTGTAGTTTAAATAAAAAATAACTAATAACATGAGCGAATTAAGTGTCAATCACTTACTAGGGATTAAATATCTTAACAAAAAAGATATCGAGCTTATTTTTAAAACAGCCGACCATTTTAAAGAGGTTATTAATAGACCAATTAAAAAAGTTCCATCGCTTAGAGACATTACTATTGCCAACTTGTTTTTCGAAAACTCTACGCGTACAAAACTGTCTTTTGAATTAGCAGAAAAACGTTTGTCTGCAGATGTAATTAATTTTTCGGCATCTCAATCTTCAGTAAAAAAAGGAGAAACATTAATAGATACAGTAAATAATATTTTGTCTATGAAGGTAGACATGGTTGTCATGCGTCATCCTAACCCTGGAGCAGGTGTGTTTTTGTCTAAACATGTTAGCGCTAGTATTATTAATGCAGGAGACGGAGCACATGAGCATCCAACACAAGCATTATTAGATACGTATTCAATTAGAGAACGTTTAGGTGATGTTAAAGGAAAAAACGTTGTTATTGTTGGAGACATTTTACACAGTCGTGTCGCTTTGTCTAACATCTACGCTTTAAAATTACAAGGTGCTAATGTTATGGTTTGCGGACCCAAAACATTACTTCCAAAACACATAGAAAAATTAGGCGTAAAAGTAGAGACTAATCTTAGAAAAGCGTTAAATTGGTGTAATGTTGCTAATATGCTACGTGTGCAAAACGAACGTATGGATATTAGTTACTTTCCTTCAACTAGAGAGTATACGCAACAATATGGAGTAAATAGAGAGTTATTAGATAGTTTAGATAAAGACATTATTATTATGCATCCTGGACCAATTAATAGAGGAGTAGAGATAACTAGTGATGTAGCAGATTCTAAACAATCCATAATTTTAGATCAAGTTCAAAACGGAGTAGCAGTAAGGATGGCAGTTATCTATTTATTAGCTTCTAAAATAAAACAATAGGTTATGATTATAGATCAAGAAGAAAACATTTCAATCATTACACAGGAAAAAGCTACTATTATCGAATTGGTAAAGAAAATAGAAGCTTTATACCCAAAATTTGAGAAGCATAACATTGTTATTAAATTGTCTTCTTTAGGAATTATAACACTTCAAGATATTATCGAGTTTTTGCAACTTTCTATTAAACATCGTAATGCAAAACTGTCTTTTGTAATTGTTACAAATGCTATTAATCTTGACGAAAACCCAGATGAAATTATTGTTGTGCCAACACTTCAAGAAGCATTTGATATTATTGAAATGGAAGATATGGAACGCGATTTAGGATTTTAAAGCTTCTGTTGTTTAGTTGTTTGTCTATATGTCTAGACAGCTCTACAACCTTACAACTCCACAATAAACACTATTAATGAAATTAAATATTTTAGGCTGTTACAGCGCAACTCCAAGTGTTTTTACTAATCCAACTGCTCAAGTATTAGAGATTAATAATCACCTATTTTTAATTGACTGTGGAGAAGGTACACAAGTCCAATTGCGTAAACATAAAATAAAATTTAATAGAATTAAACACCTTTTTATTTCGCATTTACATGGTGATCATTTTTTTGGTTTAGTTGGCTTAATTTCGACCTTTAGATTGTTAGGTCGCGAAGCAGACTTACATATTTATTCACCAAAAGGTTTAAAAGAAGTTATTACACTTCAAATGAAACTAGCTAACTCATGGACCAACTACAATTTGATTTTTCATGAGTTGACTAATAAAGAATCAGAGTTAATTTTTGAAGATGAAAAGGTAGAAGTACATACTATACCGTTAGATCATCGTATTTACACAAATGGTTTTTTATTTAAAGAAAAAGAAGGTCAACGTAAGTTAGATATGAATGCGGTTTTGAACGCAAATATAGATGTTGCGTATTACAGAAAACTTAAGCAAGGTTTTGATGTTAAAAACGAAGCTGATAAATTAATAGATAATAAAACGGTTACATTACCTCCAAATCCTCCAAAAAGTTACGCATTTTGTAGTGACACAGCTTATAATGAAAGTATCATTCCAATAATTAGACATGTAGATGTTTTGTATCATGAGTCTACATTTTTAGATCAACATGAAAAACTAGCTAATCCAACCAAACATAGTACAGCAAAACAAGCAGCAAGTATAGCCAAAAAAGCTAATGTTGGTACATTGATACTTGGACACTACTCAACACGTTACGACGATTTAAATGTCTTTAAAACCGAAGCGCAGACTATTTTTGATAAAGTTGAATTAGGAGATGATGGTAAAGTGTTTGAATTTTAAATAGAAATACTTTTCATACATTTTAAATACGCTTAAAATCGCGTAAATTGCAGTATGGAAAAAGACTTAAGTAATTACCGTAAATCTTACGAAAAAGGAGCACTTCTATTAAAAAATGCTCCAGAAAACCCTATTGCACTTTTTAGAACTTGGTTTAATGATGTGGATCAAAATTTTCCAAAAGAAGAAACTAATGCAATGACATTATCTACAATTGGTGTTGATGGTTATCCAAAGAGTAGAGTAGTGCTTCTCAAAAAAATTACAGACGAAGGGTTTATTTTTTATACAAATTATGAAAGTGAAAAAGGTAAATCTATTATGGCTAACCGTAATATTTGTTTATCCTTTTTTTGGCATGGTGCAGAGCGACAAATTATAATTAAAGGTACAGCAGAAAAAATAGCCGGAAATTTAAGTGACACCTATTTTAATTCTCGTCCACGTGGTAGTCAACTTGGAGCACTAGTTTCTAATCAAAGTAATATAATTGAAAGCAGAACTTTTTTAGAAGACAAGCTTAAAGCTTTAGAAGCTAAATATGAAGGTCAAGCAATACCAAGACCAGATTTTTGGGGTGGTTTTATAGTTAAACCTGTTTCTATAGAGTTTTGGCAAGGAAGACCAAACAGATTACATGATAGAATTTTATATAATTTAGAATCTGACTACTCTTGGATTAAAAAGCGACTATCTCCTTAATTCACCGATTAAAAGCTATATAAAAACGCATTTAATCGATTAAGTGTATTTTAAATAGTTAAAAAACATGTATTATAACGATTTTAACATTTCCTTAACATTTAAAAAGACTTAGTCTTCATACTTTAGGAGTCCCAAAGACCCTTAAATTATGAAACTATTTACCTACCTATTTGCAATTTGTTTTATTGTGTTAACATTAACCTCTTGTTCTACAGATAATATAGAAGAAGATTTAACTTTTCAAACAGAATTAATAATTCCGGAAGCAAAAACAATAGAAATTGAAATCTTAGAATTAATTAATAATCACAGGATTACTATGGGTTTAAATACCTTAAATAGTTTTGAGATTATTAAAAGTCAAACGTTTATACATAGTGATTATATGAAGTCTATGGATGATGTTAATCATGATTATTTCTTTAATCGTAAATCCTTTTTAGTTGCTAATGCAAATGCTTTAGAAGTTTCAGAAAATGTGGCTTATGGTTACACTAGTGCTGCCTCTGTAGTTAATGCATGGATAAATAGTGAAGGACATAGAGATAATTTAGAAGGAGATTTTACAGATTTTGAAGTCTCTGCAGAAAAAGGAAGTAACAATAAATGGTATTTTACTAATATCTTTATTAAACGTTAATAAAAGTCTATTCATAAAAAAGCCTTTTCAAAAATGAAAAGGCTTTTTTTATTTGTAAGAGTTTGTAATTAAAAATTTAGACCGTCTGTTATCTTGATGTTCTTGATCACTACACTTAACACCGTTTGTACAGCGATTTAATATTTGTGATTCTCCGAAACCGTTAGCACTAACAATTCGTTTATTAGTTATTCCTCTAGTAAATAAGTAATCTCTTGTAGATTTAGCACGTCTATCAGATAGTTTTAAGTTATATGCATCTCTACCACGACTATCTGTATGTGCTTCAATTTTGATGTGCATTTTAGGATGCTCTCGCATTACTGCTACAATATTTTCTAGCTCGTAAGCTGCATCAGGTCTTATGTCTGATTTGTTATAATCAAAATAAATTGGATTTATTACGATTTCGTTATCTATAATTAGAGGTTGTAGATATAAATCAATTTCTGTGCTTTCGTCATTAACAGAAGTAGTAACAAATTCTTTTTTATCTGGTCTATAAATTACACGTTCTGCTAAGACAGTAAAAGTGGCATCACAACTTACATCTTTAAATTCGTATTTACCTGTTTTGTCTGTATAAAAACTTTCTACTAGTTTACCATTTATATCTAATAAAGACACACTAACTTTTGCAAGAGGATCTCCTGATTCTGTATCATAAGCAAAACCAGTAAGGTTTTGTTTACATTCATATTTTCCAAAAGCATAAATATCATCTCCACCAATACCACCTTCTCTATTAGAAGATAAATAACCTGTTTGGTTTTCTGAATTTATAAAGAAGCAAAAATCATCAAATGAACTATTATAAGGAGCACCTAAATTTTTAATATATACTTGTGTTGAATCGTTTCGCTTTATTTTTAAAATATTAGATTCAAAAATATCTAGTAACCCTAGATTTAAATGTGAATCACTAGAAAAGTATAAAGTAGAATCTTTTGCTACATAAGGAAATTTTTCATTTCCTTCTGTATTAATTTCTGGGCCTAAATTTTTAGGTATACCAAATCCATCAGAGGTTATAGAAATTTTATAAAGGTCTGTTTGTCCATGACCACCATCCATATTAGACGAAAAATAAAGGGTCTTATTATCAGGACTTAAAGCAGGAGCAGAGGTGTCATGTTCGTCATTATTAAATGGTAATTCTGTAATATTATTCCAGGAGTTGCCTTGTTTTGTTGCTCTATAAATCTTTAAATTAGACGAGCCTTCATTTGAATATTTTCTTTTGTCTTTTTTAGAATTATTTCTTGTAAAGTACATGGTTTTGCCATCATTAGTTATCGTAATTAATGCTTCATGGTCATTTGATGTATTTATAGTTGTATTTAATTTACTAGGCGCATCAAAATTTTTGGTACCATTTTCAATTTTGGTTTTTGTTTCAAAAATATTTAAGTAAGGTTCTAAATTCCACTCATAAAGTTTTTCTTGATCTATAATCGAATCTTTAACCCAAGTAGAGTAGAAGTACATTGTTTCTTCATGCTCATAACCTCCAAAATCTGAGTATTCTGTATTTAACGCTAGATTTTCTAAATCTACATACACTTTTTCTGTATTGGTAAGTGTATTGTAACTATCCAAATTAAAATCATCTATATTTTTTACACGATTGTCATTTTTATTAAGTGCTTTATAGTCTCTTAAATAAGCATTAGCTTCATCATATTTTTTTTGACTTCTTAGTGTCTGAACATATTTATAAATATATTCTGAATCTATTCCAGGATATTTTTTTATTGCTATATCAAACCAAAAAGCAGCCTTTTCTAATTTACTTACATTAAAATAACAGTCACCAAGTCTTTTTAATATATGTTCTGAGCTGTCTTTTTTTATTAATGCTTCTTTGTAAAGTTCTGCAGCTCTTTCATAAGAATAATCTCTAAAAAAATTATCTGCTACTTTAGTTTGTCCTACTAGTTGTTGGGCAAATAAAAATAATATAATGTATGTGTATTTTTTTAATCTCATCTTTTAGAAATATCTTGGCGATTTAACACGTTTTGTAGGTTTAAAAACTTCAAACATTAGTAGCAATTCATGTGTACCACCAGTAAAAGGTCTTAAATCAGTAATATAATGTTCATAAGCATAACCTATTCTCATTTGTTGAGAAACCTGGAAATCTGCCAAAGCTCCGACTGTTGAAGTATCTCTATTGTACCTATAACTACCACCTAACCAAAGTTTTTCATTAAATAATAAATGAGCACTAACATCAAAAGATATTGGTGCACCATTTGTAACTTTAACCAATGTAGATGGCTTTAACTTTAAGTTTTCATTTAAGTCAAAAACATAACCACCTGTTATAAAATACCCAATACGTTCTAATGCTTGGTAGTCTATATTTGGATCTAAAGCAGATTCGTTATAATTTGTGTTTAATAATCTAGGTGCAGATAAACTAAAATACCATCTTTCTTGATGTAAGTAAAACCCAACACCTACATTTGGATTCCATCTGTTAGTAAAATTGCTAAAAAAGGGATCTACAGCTACACTAGGATCATTTAAAAACCCTTCTATGTCTAAGCTGTAGTGAGTAAAACCAGCACTAATACCTAAAGCTAATTTTGTTTTTTCTGAAAGGTCTAGAGTATAAGAAAAATTGCCATACGCAAATATAAAGTTTTCAAATCCTAGTTCGTCATTAATAACTGATAAGCCTAATCCTATTTTTTCGTTTTTTAAAGGTGAATGCACAGAAAATGTAGAAGTTGTTGGTCCACCAGCTAGTCCAACCCATTGATTTCTATGTAATCCAACAACACTAATGGTCTCTCTACTTCCTGCATAAGCTGGATTTATAGAAATAGTGTTAAACATGTATTGAGAAAATTGAGGAAGCTGTTGTGCGCAAAGCTCAAAACAGCCTACTAATAATGCAATACAAATACTATATTTTTTAAATCTTTTCATTATTAAGTCTTACTTAATTAGTACCAAAATAAATTGGACCTGCTATTGATTTTAAACCACTATTTTTAAATTCTATAACGTAATAATAAGTTCCGTTTGGCAATCTATTTGCTCCTCCAATTGATCCACTTGGACTTTCTCCACTCCAATTATTTTGGTAGTCTCTAGATTCATAAACGATATCACCAAATCTATTAAACATTTTTAGGTCAATAATAAACCCACATTCTTCAACACCACCAACTGTAAAGAAATCGTTAAAATTATCACCATTTGGTGTTACAGCTTTTGATATTTTAAGATCTTCTGCACCACATGGTCTTACGATACATTTATCATTAACGTTTATAGTTAATAGTATAGTATCTAAACATCCATTATTAGTAATTGAGTAACTAAATACATAGTCACCTAATTCTAGTTCTAATGGATTAAGTATTCCATCTTCAATAGTTGTATCTCCAGATATAACAACCCATTCAATACTAGTATCAGCATCAGCAGGTAAATAGTCAAATAAATCTACTAATCCATCATCTATACAAACACTATCATCAACTTCTGTTATAAAGTCTTCTGTTATAACATTTATTGTCTCAACTATGGTTTGTACGTTTCCACAAGAATCTGTTGCAGTCCAAGTCCATGTTAATTGGTACTCTTCCTCTGTACCAGTAAAATAAGTAGTTTCTTCGAATTCTACAATTATATCTGAAGTATCAGAACAGTTATCTACAAATTCTAATTCTGGTACATCTGGTACATTTGAACAAATCACATTTATAGGTAAATCAATTGTTGTAACTAATGTTGGTGCGGTAGTATCTACAACAGTAATAGTCTGAATAAGTGTTGTAGTATTGTTACACTCATCTATTAGTGTCCAAGTTCTAGTAATAAAAGAT
>JALZUT010000217.1 GCA_023300575.1 Olleya sp. | reverse complement strand
CGATTAGTTTCAAAACGATCTGCATGTGTTGTTTGTGGTTTTTCTTTCCCGGATTTTACTAAAAAATAGTAACCTCTATAACCTCCTGCAGCGGGATTTTCTTTGTTAGTTTGCATTACATAATCCATTGCATAGTCACTAATATAGCTTGTAAATCCTTCATCCATCCACTCGTGTTTAGCTTCATTACTTGCTAATAAAAATTGAAACCATGTGTGTGCCAACTCATGTGCTGTAACACCAACTAAACTACCAAACTTACGTTTTCCTGTAATTAAGGTACACATTGCGTATTCCATTCCGCCATCACCACCTTGGATAACAGAGTATTGGTCGTATGGATATTTTCCAATATTTTCAGAAAAATACTGCATTAACTGAACTGTTTTTGGTTGTAAGTCCTTCCAAAATTGAAGGTTTTCTGCAGGTAAATCATTTTTGTAATAAAAATGAAGTAAAGGACCGTTTGGTACTTGTTTTGTATCATGGATATAATTAGGATCTGCAGCCCAAGTAAAGTCGTGTACTTTTGGTGCTTTATAATGTAAAGTCTTTTTACTCCCTTTTACTACAGCATCACCTTGTTGGTAACCAGTACCTCCTACAATATAGTCTTTATCAATAGTTAACTTTACATCAAAATCTCCCCAAACACCATGAAACTCGCGACCAATGTATGGGTCTGCATGCCAACCTTCAAAATCATATTCGGCTAATTTAGGATACCATTGCGTCATTGATAAGGCAACACCTTCTTTATTGTCACGTCCAGAACGTCTAATTTGTTTTGGTACTTGCGCGTCAAAATCCATAGTAAACGTAACACTTTGTCCTGGTTGGATTGGTTTAGCTAAATCTACTTCTAAAACAGTTCCTGCTGTTTCATGATTTAAGTTTACACCATTTTGTTTTAAGCTGTTTACTTTGATGTAACCAATCTCATTAGGTGCTAATTTACTGATACGATCACCTACACGTCTGTCTGGATCTTCAATAGTACGAGAACGTACATCCATTTCGCTTCCTGGTTGAAACGCGTTAAAATATAAGTGGTAATACACACGATCTAAAACGTCTGGCGAATTGTTAGTGTACACCAACGTTTGTTTTCCTTTGTATTGATAAGACTTGACGTCCATATCAATTTCCATTTTGTAATCTACATGTTGTTGCCAATAGGTAGATGATTTTTGTGTTGTACTTGATGTAGTTGTTGTGGCCTTGTTAGACACTACCTTTTTTGACGAGTTACAAGCTGTTAAAAACCCAAAAGCTGTAATTACTAGTAGAAATTTTTTCATGTGTACTATTTATTTGTTTTTTAGTGTCACTTGGTACATCCTAAATCATACAATACGTTAAGTGATTAAATTGAAAAAAAAAGCCCAATCAAATTTGATTGAGGCTTTTTTATTATTATTTAGAAATTTGTGAAGCCATTACCAATGCATTATAAGCATTAGTAATTTTAGCAGAAGTACTTAAATTTGCAAATGGTTGAATGTTTTTAGCGTCTCCTCCAACAATTACTTTAGATGAAATTGGTAAACCAGAATCCATAATAATTTGCTTGACTTGAGTCGCTTTTAATTTAGGATATTGAGACCAAATTAAAGCAGCAACACCAGCTACTGCTGGAGCAGCCATACTTGTTCCACCTTTTGTTCCATATTCATTTTCTGGAGTTGTAGAATAAACACTTGCTCCAGGAGCAAAAACGTCTACATTTTTCTTACCAAAGTTAGAAAAACCAGCTACCATTTTAGAACCATAACTTGGAGCTAATGCACCAACACGAATGTATGTGTTACCTACTTCTACATAGTTTACATTATCATCAGGGAAGTTAGGTTCAGTATCTACATTTTTACTATCGTTACCTGCTGCGTGTACAAAAATAACACCTTTATCACTTGCATATTTAATAGCTTCTCTTACCCATTCTGGATGGTTAGAATAGCTTTTACCAAAACTACCATTAATTACTTTTGCACCATTATCTACAGCGTATCTAATTGCTTTTGCAATGTCTTTATCATATTCGTCACCATTAGGTACTGCTCTAATTGCCATAATTTTTACATTATTAGCAACACCATTTGCACCTAAACCATTGTTACGTTCTGCAGCAATAATACCTGCTACGTGTGTACCATGACTTTCCGATTTTTTAACAGGCATTACGTTACCGTTTCCATAACCTGGTTTATCGTTAAAATCATTTGTATTATCTCCAGTTGTACGACCATTAAAGTCAACATTTAAATTTGAATTAAGTCTATCTATAAGTCCATCTAGAGCACCTTTTAATTCTCCTTTTGCTTCTTGGATACTTGATAAACCAAACCCATTCATTTGAGCAGCTAACGCTTTATATTGTTTTAAGTTTTCGTCAGTGGTTTGTAACCCTTTTACTTGATCACTAGTATAATCTTTAGTTTTAAAGTGTGTGGTAAAAGCAGCATCAGCCTCTGTTAAAGCACCATAAATTTGCTCATAACGTGTTTTTGTAGGTCCAAGTTGTTCGATTTGTTGTTCTAATTCTGCTTTTGCTTCAGCGTATCTTGGCGCAGCAGTGTTTCCGCTAGCCACCAGACGCGTCATTTCTAACTGCTCGTCATAGGCATCTCCTAAAAAGTTCCATCCATGAATATCGTCTATGTAACCATTACCATCATCATCTTTTCCGTTACCTGCAATTTCTTTTGGATTTGTCCAAATAACACCATCTAAATCTTGGTGTGTAATGTCAATACCAGAATCGATAACAGCAACAATAACTTGCTGTCCTTTTTTACCTTTAATAATTTCGGCGTAAGCCTTATCAACACTCATTCCTGGAATAGTATCTTTTACAAGGTCTAAATGTCCCCAATTATGGGCTTCTACTTCTGTTAAATCGCCTTCTTTTATTGGTGTGTTGTCAATATTTTCTATTGGAGTTGATAATATTGGTGCTGCACCAGTACAACTAGATAATACTATTGCGGCTAAAGCCGAAAATAAAATTGGTTTATAGTTAATTCTCATTGCTATATTGTTTTTTGAGTTTATTAATTAAAAATGTCTTTACAAGTAAAGGTGTCTTTTAGTCTAACGCCTTTTTCGGTATGTTCCACAGTGATAATCTCGTTATGCGCATCATGTTCCAAAAATAAGTAATAATTGTTATCTGCCGCTAATTTCAGGAATTTTTCTTTTTCATCTAAAGTCAGTAAAGGTCTTGT
>JALZUT010000216.1 GCA_023300575.1 Olleya sp. | reverse complement strand
TTTTCTAATTACAGTTTTTTTGCTTCCTCCCAAAAAACTTTAAGTATTTGAAAATCATAGATTTTCTAATTACAGTTTTTTTGCTTCCTCCCAAAAAACATCCATTTCACTCAAAGTCATGTCTTTTAGGTCTTTATTTAATATTTTTGCTTTTTCCTCTAGATACTGAAAGCGTTTTATGAATTTTTTATTTGTACGCTCCAAAGCATTTTCTGGGTTTATGTTTAAGAAACGCGCATAATTAACCAAAGAAAACAAAACGTCACCAAATTCATCCTCCATTGCTTCTTCATCTCCTTTTTTAACTTCGTCTTTAAACTCGTCAAGCTCCTCTTCTACTTTCTCCCATACTTGTTCTGGTTTTTCCCAATCAAAACCGACTCCTGCTACTTTATCTTGTATTCTACTTGCTTTTACAAGTGCTGGCAAGCTTTTAGGAACACCCTCAAGTACACTTATTTTACCTTCTTTTAGTTTTAAATTTTCCCAATTACGTTTTACATCTTCTTCATTTTCAACCTTTACATCTCCATAAATGTGTGGATGTCTATGTATTAGTTTTTCGCAAATACTGTTACATACATCTGCTATGTCAAAATGATTGGTTTCGCTTCCAATTTTAGCGTAAAACACCAAGTGCAGCATTACGTCTCCTATTTCTTTTTTAACCTCTTCTAAATCCTTATCCAAAATAGCGTCTCCAAGTTCATACGTCTCCTCAATGGTTAAATGACGTAAGGTTTCCATAGTTTGTTTTTTATCCCATGGACATTGTGCACGTAACTCATCCATAATGGTTAATAAACGGTCAAATGCTTTTAGTTGGTCTGCTCTAGAATTCATGTAAAAAAATTTTTATAAAAGTACACATATACCATTAAACAACTGAATTTACTGTAGTAAAAGCCCTTTTCTATTTCAAAATAAAGCAGAACTAATGCTATACTTGATTTTTATTTTATTCTATAAAGAAAAAAAATGATTGTTTTATTTTACAACAAATCCAAAACTAAATGGTATTATTATTTTAGCAATAAAAACGAAAATAAAAAAATCCAGCAAAAGCTGGATTTTTAATATATATATAATTAAGACTCGTTTTATTCTTCTTCGTCAGATTTTTCAGATTTTGAATCTGCTTCAAAATCTAACATGTTATTTTTTTGAAGCATATTATACCATTGTACTACTTTTTTAATATCACTTACATATACTCTTTCTTCATCGTAGTCTGGTAATACTTCAAAGAAATATTCTTCCAACTTATCTTTTGAATCTTTATGGCTAATAGTAGTAGTTGCTCCTTTTTCTTTATCTTTTATTTTATTAAAGACGTCTTTTAAAGGTACTTCTTCAGTTAACGTATAAATTGCAATTTCACTTAAAATACTAACATTTTGCTGTATTCCTACAGACATGCGTCTATTATCAATTAAAGATTCGGCTATAAAACCACCTCTAGTTTGTGTTACTAATTTATATAATCCAGGTTTACCTGCTATAGCTAATACTTTATCTAATGCCATGTTTTATTTTTTAAAGAGGGCAAATATCATATCTTAGTTTGGGTTTTCCAAACGTTTAACGTTTCTTTTTCATTAAAGGGAATTTCATGCGGTAATCTACATTAATTTTTCCTTTAGAAATATTGGTTAATTTTCCCTTTATCAAACGTTTTTTTAAAGCAGAAAGATGGTCTGTAAACAAAACACCTTCTATATGGTCATACTCATGCTGAAACACTCTTGCAGCCAAACCATCTAGATCCATTGTTTGTTTTTTAAAATCTTCGTCTAGAAATTCTATTTTAATGTTTGGTTTTCTAAACACGTCTTCTCTTACATCTGGAATACTTAAACAACCTTCATTAAAAACCCACTCGTCTCCTGTCTCTTCAACAATAACTGGATTAATAAACGTATGCTTAAATGTTTTTAAAAAAGCACTTTCTTCTTTACCCAACACTTCTTCGTCTTCTGCAAAAGGAGACGTATCTACAATAAACAAACGGACTGGTAAGCCAATTTGCGGAGCTGCTAAGCCAACACCAAATGCACCATACATGGTATCGTACATATTAACAATTAACTCTTTTAGTTTAGGATACTCTTTTGTTAGTTCTATCCCCTTTTTTTTTAAAACGGGATCGCCATAAGCTACAACAGGTAATATCATTATATTTACTTTTAAAAATAGGTTTACAAAAATACAATAAAAAAGGCCTTAAAATAAAATTTTAAGGCCTGTAAAAGTTACTATTATGTATCAATTATTATTGTACAACTATCTTTTTATTTAAGACACTTGTATCTGTAGAAATTTTTAATATGTATAATCCAACTGCTAAAGTATTAGTATTTATATTAATATCTAATACATTTAAATGTTGTTGACTGTAAACTGTTTTGCCTAATACATTCAAGATTGTTACACTGTAATTATCTTGCTTAGGAAATTTTACTATTAAATCTGCTTCGTTTGATATTGGATTAGGAAAAATTTCAACTTGATTTAAATCAAAATTAGTAGTTGATAAGGTTTGTCCATTTACATAAGCACAAACTCCTATTGATCCACCAAAATCTACAGTAAAATTAGTAGGGTCTATAGCTGACCCTGATTGATTAGAGTAAGATAATTGACTTGGACCACAACCACCACGTCCAAAATTTTTACCATCTACAGTTATATTTTGAGGAAACATTGCTGAACAATCATTAAACGAATCTGGAATTCCGTTATTATCTCCATCATCAAAAGTGATATTAAATGCTGTAGCACTAACAAAATTAGGACACTGTGCAAATGAGTAAGAGGTTAAAAGTAATAATAAACTAAATAGCGTAATTTTTTTCATGATTTTTAAAGTTTTTGCAAAAGTAAAATTTTAAGCTACTAACAATTAACCTGTGTTGAGTAAAATAATTCTATTTCGATAAAACACACTAAAACAAAGACTAACTACCTATAAAGATAAGTTTGTAAGATAATAGTAGCACTAACCTCATCCAAAAGCGCTTTATTTTTTCTTTGTTTTTTCTTTAAACCACTATCTATTAGTGTTTGTGCAGCCATCTTAGAAGTAAAACGCTCATCAACACGTTTTACTGGTATAGTTGGAAAAAATCTTTGTAGCTGACTTAAAAACGGTATGATTAGGGCTTCACTTTCGCTTGGCTCATTGTTCATTTGTTTTGGTTCCCCTACTAAAAACAACTCGACTTCCTCTTTAGTAAGATAGTCTTTTAAAAAATCAATAAGGTCTTTAGTTAATACTGTAGTCAAGCCAGAAGCAATGATTTGCATGTCATCTGTGACAGCTAATCCTGTTCTTACTTTTCCATAATCTATTGCTAAAATGCGAGCCATTCTTAATTTTTGCACAAATTTAAAGTATTATAGTAGTATCACCTTAAATATTGTGCTCTAATTTAATTTTTACGAATTATATTTGCGTGAAGAAAATTGATTTTAGTTTAAAATTTTAAACAGTTCAATACACTATTAATAAAAATCAAAAAGAGTCTACCTTTGTGGGAATGACAAAAAAAACTTCTTAATGAAAGCATTACAACACACTATAGAAAACGCTTGGGACAACCGAGATTTATTAACAGAAATCAAAACCATTGAAGCTATTAGAGAGGTAGTAAACCTTTTAGATATAGGAAAACTGCGCGTTGCAGAACCAACTACTTCTGGCTGGCAAGTTAATGAATGGGTTAAAAAGGCGGTTGTGCTATACTTCCCTATCCAGAAAATGGAAACATTAGAAGCTGGTATTTTTGAATACCATGATAAAATACCTTTAAAAAGAGGATTTAAAGAAAAAGGAATACGAGTAGTACCAAATGCAGTTGCGCGACATGGCGCTTATATTTCTGCAGGTACTATTTTAATGCCAAGTTACGTTAATATTGGCGCTTATGTAGATGAAGGTACAATGGTTGATACATGGGCAACTGTAGGTAGTTGTGCGCAAATTGGTAAAAATGTCCACTTGTCTGGTGGTGTTGGTATTGGTGGTGTTTTAGAACCTTTACAAGCTGCTCCTGTTATTATTGAAGATGGTGCTTTTATTGGGTCGCGTTGTATAGTTGTTGAAGGTGTACATGTTGAAAAAGAAGCTGTTTTAGGTGCAAATGTTGTACTAACCATGAGCACAAAAATTATAGATGTAACTGGTCCAGAACCTATAGAAATGAAAGGTCGGGTGCCAGAACGCTCTGTAGTGATTCCTGGTAGTTATACTAAAGAGTTTCCTTCAGGAAAGTTTAATGTACCTTGTGCTTTAATTATTGGAAAACGCAAAGAGAGTACAAATAAGAAAACATCATTAAATGATGCGTTGCGTGAATATGATGTAGCGGTATAAATTAGTTGGCAGTATTTAGTATTCAGTTTGCAGTTCATACTCGAATACTGAGTACTCAGTACTGTAAACTTAAAAAAGATGAAGATATTAATCATACAGCAAAAAATGATTGGCGATGTACTAACTACAAGTATATTGTTTAAAGCGTTGCGTGACCGATATCCAGATGCAGAACTACATTATGTAATTAATACGCATACTTTTCCAGTTGTTAAGCACAATCCATTTATAGATAAATTTGTGTTTTTTACTCCAGAAATGGAAACTTCAAAACTGAAACTTTATAGTTTTTTAAATAATATTAAAAATGAAAAGTATGATATTGTAATTGATGTTTACGGCATCCTAATTAGTAATCTTATAACACGTTTTAGCAAAGCTAAAATCAGAATTTCTATAGAAAAATCATACACATCCTTTTTATATACACATACTTTTAAAAATGCGATTGTTGCCAAAACCAATGCTGGACTTGCAATAGAAAACAGATTACAATTATTACAACCTATAATCAAAGAACTTCCAGATTTTATAAAACCTAAAATCTATCTGACAGAAACCGAAAAGACTGATGCTAAAGCCTTTTTAATAGCGCATAATATAAATGTAAACAAACCTTTAATAATGGTTGGTGTTTTGGGAAGTGATCAATCTAAAACCTATCCTTTACACTATATGTCTAAACTATTAGATGACGTTGTTTTACAGCATCCTAATGTGCAATTATTATTTAATTATATGCCAAAGCAAAAAGAAGAAGCTTCAGCTATTTATAATTTTTGTAAACCTCAAACACAAAGCGCTATACAAATTGATTTAATTAGCAATAATCTAAGACATTTTATGTGTTTAACTAGTCAATGTAATGCATTGATAGGTAATGAAGGTGGAGCTATAAACATGGCTAAAGCACTACATATTCCTACGTTTACTGTTTTTTCTCCTTGGATAGATAAAAATGCTTGGAGTTTATTTGAAAACGGAACCACTAACGTCTCTGTCCATCTAAAAGACTATAAACCTGAGCTGTTTGAAAATATAGATAAAAAAGAGACTAAAATTAATCAAAGTGAATTTTATAACGCTTTTAAACCTGAGTTTTTTAGTGATAAATTAGTTGCTTTTTTAGGAGATTTGTAGTTATTGCTTAATTCCAAAAGAGGTCCACGTTAGTTTTTCTTGTTTTGTGGTAGCTCTAATTTTTTGATTTTTATCAATTGCTTCTTGGTTTACATAACCTCTTGCATGATCTAGATGTAAACAGATTGCACTGTAACGTATTTGTTTAGATTTTATACCTAAATTAAAAAGACGTTCTCCTAGCTCGCGATCCTCTCCTCCATATTGCATACGTTGATCAAATCCATTGACTTTTAAAATATCAGCTTTCCAACCAGATGCATTATGACCATTCCAACTAGCATTGGTCGGTGTTAAAGCATTTAATACTTTTGCTTTTGATAGCGACGCATTAAGCTTATTGTTTTTAAAAGATTTTTTTAATCCACTTTTAAGTAACCAAGACAAATTAAAACAATCTTGATTTAAAATATCAGCTTTAGATATACTATTAGAAATAGACATTGGCAACTTAAAATACCCACCAGATAGAAAATAACCTTGCGATCTCTTATTCATATGAGTTGCCACAAAATC
>JALZUT010000215.1 GCA_023300575.1 Olleya sp. | reverse complement strand
TGGGTAAATGAAGAAAAAGAAATACACTGTGATACAGTAATAATATCTACAGGTGCTTCTGCTAAATATTTAGGTTTAGATTCTGAACAGAAGTATTTAAAACTTGGTGGAGGTGTTTCGGCATGTGCAGTTTGTGACGGTTTTTTCTACAGGAATCAAGAAGTAGTGATTGTTGGAGCAGGAGATAGTGCTTGTGAGGAAGCACATTATCTTTCTAAATTATGTACAAAAGTAACTATGTTAGTTAGGCGTGATGAGTTTAGAGCTTCTAAAATCATGTCTGCCAGAGTACAAAATACTGAAAACATTGAAGTTTTATTCAATACTGAAACAGATGAGGTTTTAGGAGATGGACAAGTTGTAACAGGAGTTAGAGTTGTTAACAATAAAACTAATGAGAAGCGTGACATTGCTGCAACAGGATTTTTTGTAGCAATTGGTCACAAACCTAATACAGATATTTTTAAAGGCTTTTTAGACCTTGATGAAACGGGTTACATTATTAATGCTTTACCAGGAACATCTAAAACCAATGTAGAAGGTGTTTTTGTTAGTGGTGATGCTGCAGATCATGTATACAGGCAAGCTATTACAGCTGCAGGAACAGGTTGTATGGCAGCTTTGGATGCAGAACGTTATTTAGCTGCTAAAGATTCTACTTTTGATGTGAGCACGCCTAGTTATAATTAAATAAGTCTCTACAATCTAAAGAGAAGCGCATAGATTGTTGCTAGTCGAATTTATCCCAACTTGTGTAGGGATCTTAAAGTGAAAAAAATGCCGAATCAATCGATTCGGCATTTTTTTACTTAACATTTTATTTCTTTCTTAAAATAGCATTGCCATTAAATTTTTCGATAGTAATTTTTGGACTTCCATAAATTTCGATTATTGAAGAACCATCGGCTTCTATTATTAATTTTTTACTAGCTTCTGTTTTTACTTTTGCTCTATTATCTGTAGTTACTTTAACTTCTTTAGCAGTTAAGTTTTCTCCTCTAAAATCTGACGAGTTATCTGCATTTATAACTAAGTACTCTGTATCTCCTTCTATTGTTGCATCAGCGCTCTCTAACATGTCAACTTCTATTTTTGATGCATTAAGTAAAGCTTCTACTTTGCTACTATTATTAAGTTCTAGCGTTACAGCTTTTGCTGTAACATTTAATTCTGCTTTTGCTTTATCGTTATTTATAAGTTTAAATAAATTACATTCTAGAGTTAAATAAGCTTCAGCACTTTCTGAAACTGTAAGCGTTAAATCTTCAAATTTTAAACTATTTGAAGCACTTAATTCTGCATTTTCATCAAGTTCTATTGTGTTAAGACTTTTGTTATAAAAAACAGTGATTTCAAATGCTTTCTCTGATGCAAATTTTCTAGTTGTCTTAATGTTTAGCGTACTATCTTGAGAGACTATTTTTATGTATTCGTGTAAATTATCGTCTGTGTTAATTTTAACAGAAGTAGAATCTGCTTTTACTAAATTAACTTTTAAATTTTCTTTTAAAACTAAACGTTGAAAAGGATTAACATTGGTAGTTTCTGTAGATACAATACGACTTCCTTTTACTTTTTCTTTTTTTTGCGAATAAGCTGTTGAAGCTATAGTAAATACTAATAAGATGGAAAGTAATTGTCTTGTCATGTTCTGAATAATTTTGTTACATACAAATATAATCAAAAACCATCCCAAACTTTTAAAAAGCATAGGATGGCTGATTTTTTTAACCGATTTTTGGTTTTAAACTGGTTGTTTTTTAAATTAATAGAGAGACTATTGTATGAACTAAATACTCGATTAATGTGATCATGATTGATTGATTGATTGATTGATTGATTTTTATTTGTTATTTCTTTTTACTGGTTATGTTAACGCCTTGCTCTTCGTTTATTGATACATCAATATTTTTTGTACTTGCTTTTAAACCTTCATCATTAACTTTAAGTTTCATGTTTTTAGTATTAGCTTCTAAACCATTTTCATTAATTTTTAGATTAGATGTTTCGTTATTTAGAGTTTCTTTTGCAGATGTAGTTTCATCTTTATCATCTTCCGGACAGTCTAAGCATTCTAACTTATTTCGTTTTACTAAAAGATATTGTTCTTCCATTCCATTATTCAAAATATCATTATAATAATTACTATTATTTCTGTGGTAATTATAAGTGCTTTTCTCAGCAAATAGTACACTACCTTCTGGTAAGTAAACTGTCAATTCTATTTCTTGATCTCTAGATATAGCATTATTTGGTATTGTAAAGTAATTATCTAACAACAAGGTGTTACCTTCTAGCGTGTAGTTATAACTAATATCTTTTGCTCTGTCTTTAGCGTCATTAAAACTACTTCCTCTAGCGGATTTGTCTACTCTAATTTTGGCAACATTGTCCTTAGTAGATTTTATAATTAACCTAATGCCTTGAGAAAAAGTAACTTCTTCTCCATTATCTGCGTTTGTTCTTTGTAAGCCATAATCTCTTCTAAAACGTTCGGCAAACGTGTCATTGTAATTCATGCTAATTACTAATGTGTCACTAGTTTTAATATTAGGTAATGGTTCTGTATAAATGCTTGCTGCTTTTTCTTTATATCTTAAACCTTGTTTAGTGGCAATAATGGATAAGCCAATAATAGCCATAATCCAAAGTCCTATTAAACTGTATTTGGCAACATTACCCATTGGTTTTAGATTGTTTACCAAAATCTTTAAGCCTAAATAAAGAAAGAAAATGATTGGAATAACACTTACTATAAAGATCAATAAAGGAAACACCCAATAAGCTTCATCAAATAAATCTCTTGTATTTATAGAATCAAGATTAATAAAACTAAAATTAGCATTGACAGATGGCCCAAAAACAAGTCCAATACTTAATGCTATTATACCAGCTATACATGATATAATTATAGCGCCTCCAATAAACTTAGAAAACAGTTTTAAAAATAACATAAATGCATCTCCAAGCGATTCAAAAAACGTTTTACTAGTTGATTTTATCTTACTAGATGGTAGTCTTTTTACAGTGTCAGTGATACTGTCTGTAGCGTTTTCTAAACCCTCTTTTAGCTTGTCTGCATGTTTTTGAAAATCTATGTTTTTTACGTTTTCTGAAACACTTTCAAATCCGTCTTTAATTTTTTTTTCGATGTTGGTAATGGTAACTTCCTCACCAGTCATGGTTAGTTTTTCTGCTGTAGAATTTGCTTCTGGAATAAAAACCCATAATAAGATGTATAAGAAAATACCTGTACCTGCTCCAAATACTAATAGTATCCAGATTAATCTTATCCAAACAATATCAATATTAAAGTAATATGATAAACCAGAAGCTACACCACCAATGTAACTGTTTTCGGTGTCTCTAAATAGTTTTTTAGAGTTATTAATTGAAGCTTTATAAGCTGATTTTTGAGTTGGTTCGTCTTCAAAAATTTCGTCATCAACTATATAATCCTCTGGTTGTCCCATGATTGTAATAATCTGTTCTACTTCATTGTTACCAATGACTTGTCTGTCTGTTTTCATACGTTCAGAAAATAATTCTGCTATTCTAGCTTCTATATCTGAAATGATTTCTGAACGACCTTGAGAGTCTGTAAATGAACGTTTTATAGCCTCTAGATAGCGTTGTAATTTTGTGTACGCATCTTCATCTATATGAAAAAATATACCTGCTAAATTTATGTTGACTGTTTTATTCATTTTTTAGTTGATTTAATTGATGTTACTATATTTACTGCGTTCTGTAATTCGTTCCAAGTCGTTGTTAGTTCTTTTAAAAAGAGTTGTCCAGTTTCTGTCAAACCATAATATTTACGTGGTGGTCCAGAAGTGGATTCTTCCCAACGATAATTTAGTAAACCAGCATTTTTAAGTCGTGTTAGCAAAGGGTAAATTGTCCCTTCTACTACCAGTAACTTTGCGTCTTTTAGCGTGCTTAAAATTTCTGCAACATAAGCGTCTTGGTCTCTTAAAACCGACAAGATGCAATATTCTAAAACGCCTTTACGCATTTGTGCTTTTGTGTTTTCTATCTTCATAATTGTGTAAGATGTTTCATAATTAAACTGTTCGTTTTTTGATGATTTGATTGATTTACGGTGATTTATTTTAAAAAATTGATTGTAAAAGGGTACTTGTAATTTTTGCCATCTCTAGCTTTTAAACTAGCGTTAATAATGAAAATTAGTTCTAATATAAATCCTAAAACGGCTATTAGTCCAATGCTTCCTCCAATATAAAATAGAGGAGACGGTTTATTGATGTTTATATGGATGCTTTCAAAAGCATGGAAATCTAATAAGTCAAAATGGTTAAATAAACTAAACGTATAAAACGGAATACACAAAGTACCAATTATCAAGGCGTATAATAATATACTAAACTGAAAGTTGATGGCTTGCTTACCATGTGTGTCCACAAATTCTGACTTATCTTTATTCACAATCCATAAAACAATTGGACCAATTAAGTTGCCAAATGGAATTATAAATCGAGAAAAAGTTGATAAATGAATACACGTTGCTAAGTTTTTATGATGATTATTTACCATGTTTAAAAAGTATATAATAGTTTCTTATGCAAATATATATCTTTAAAAAGGTATTATGTAATACAAAGTACTATAATTTAACATTTTATTAACACATTGTAGTCTCGATTATTTTCGATAATTTAGCTTAAAATATATACCTTAATGAAGATGTCTCCCCGTAAAATCAACGCTTTTACCATGCTTAAGTTGCCATCAGCTTATTTTTGTGGCGTACGTGCTAAAGTGTTAGATGATCAAAAATGTATCACAACAGTAAAGCATAGATGGATTAACCAAAACCCATTTAGTTCAATATTTTGGGCAGTTCAAGGTATGGCTGCAGAGTTGGCAACTGGTGCTTTGATGATGATGAAGATTAGACAAATTAATAAAAAAGTATCTATGTTGGTGACTACTAATAATGCCACATTTATAAAAAAAGCAACAGGAAGGATAACGTTTACTTGTCTAGGTGGAGAAAAAATTGACGATGCACTAAAAGAAGCTATACATACTGGAGATGGTCAAACGGTTTGGTTAGAATCAATTGGGACAGATGTTAAAGGCGATGTGGTTTCAACTTTTAACTTTGAATGGTCTGTAAAGATAAAATCATAGTTAATTTTTTGTAACATTTTTCATTATAAGGCAACATATATTTAATTAATCAAAAACTTAAAACCATGTATAGAAAAGACGAATTACCAGAAAACAACTTTAACGCACATGAAATAGATTATGAAATATTTGGCGAAGAAATGCAATATGTGGAAATTGAGCTAGATCCAGAAGAAGGCGTTATTGCTGAAGCAGGAAGTTTTATGATGATGGATGAAGGCATAAAAATGGAAACTATTTTTGGAGATGGTTCTCAAAAAGACAAAGGATTTCTTGGTAAAGTATTTGGAGCAGGAAAACGCTTATTAACAGGTGAAAGCTTATTTATGACAGCTTTTTATAATAACCTAACAGGAAAACGTAAAGTAAGCTTTGCGTCACCATATCCAGGAAAAATTGTGGCTATAGATTTGATAGAATATAAGGGTAAATTTATTTGTCAAAAAGATGCGTTTTTATGTGCAGCAAAAGGCGTTAGTGTAGGTATAGAATTTAGTAAAAAACTAGGAAGAGGCTTATTTGGAGGAGAAGGTTTTATAATGCAAAAATTAGAAGGTGATGGAATGGCGTTTGTACATGCTGGCGGAACATTGGCTAAAAAAGTATTACAAGCAGGACAAACTTTAAGGGTCGACACAGGTTGTATAGTTGGTTTTACACAAGACTTAAATTATGATATAGAGTTTGTAGGCGGAATTAAAAACACGGTTTTTGGTGGTGAAGGCTTATTTTTTGCAAAACTAGAAGGACCAGGAGTTGTTTATATTCAATCTTTACCATTTAGCAGATTAGCTGGACGTGTATTGCAAAGTATACCAAGAGGAGGTAAAAGCAAAGGAGAAGATAGTATTCTAGGTAGTTTAGGAGATTTGTTAGATGGTGATAATAGATTTTAATCTAAAAATTTAACTTCTTTTTAACTGTTAAAAATAAGTATAATTGTTTTTTGAATATGTTTTTTAGTTAACTTTAGTGAAATCTTTTAAACCATTAGCTTATACTATATCATTACTTTTTTTTAACTAAACCTTTAATTAATTATGGCAAGAGCAATGTTTGAGTACACAAAAACAGTACTACAAAAAGTTAGTTTTGACACTACTTTATTTTGCAAAGAAGTGCAAAAAGCTATAGAACGATTACTGCCATATGAGGTAGAGGAGCTTAAGCTTTATATCGAGTCTTTAGTGAGACAAAATCCTAAACTTGATCAGTGTTTAATATATTTAAACCCTTAATAAAATAATTGAAGAGCGACTTTTTAGTCGCTTTTTTTTTTGTTTACGCAAATTTTTAGAGCCGTTTTCATCTAATTAATATAAATTCGCAAAAAAAAATATTTTTTTTCTGAAAAAGCTGTTTACAATAGTATTGTTTTTATCTTTTGCTGTACGACCTATGTATTACGTTGGTTATGTGGTCTATTTTCAGTTGAATATAGATTATATCATAAATACATATTGTGTTAATAAGGAAAAGCCTCAGTTATCTTGTAAAGGTAAATGTCATCTTGTAAAGCAACTAAATTCTAGTTCAAATGAAGATTTTGAAGGATTATCTTCACTTTTAGAAGCCTTTTTTCCAGTGTATTTTCAAAACTTAGAATATAAAACTTCAGTTATCTATTTAGTATTTTATTCTAAACCGCATTGGAATTATTATTTAGATGATACTAATCGCTATGTTTCAGATTGTTTTCATCCTCCAAAACAAATAGGTTAATTTTAGTCTTAAACTATTCAGTTTAAAAAAACATCAAATTTTTAAAAATTATTAATTCATTTATATAAAAATGAAACACTATATCAATGCCATATTTTTATTGGCAACAACAGTACTATTTGCACAATCTAACGAAACAGAATCAACTACTAATACATGGAAAGGTAATAGACCAGATGGTCATGCACCTATTTCGGTAATGGGAGATCATACACACGGTAAAGGAGGACTTATGTTTTCTTATAGGTACATGAGTATGGATATGGAAGATTTAATAATTGGAAGTGATGATGCTTCTCCATCAAGTATCTTAATACCAAATGGAGGGTCTTATATAGTGACACCAATTAATATGCCTATGGATATGCATATGCTAGGCTTAATGTATGCACCAAGTAATCGTATTACATTAACAGCTATGGCAAGTTATATAGCTATGGACATGGATCATATTACAGCTATAGGAGGAGCATTTACTACAGAATCTTCAGGTTTTGGTGATGTTAAGTTAGGTATGCTTTACAAGTTTTTTAACAAAGACAGAAACCAGTTACATGGTAATCTTTCAATTTCTTTACCAACAGGAGCTATTGATAATGCAGATACAACTGCTGCATCCAATGGTGTAGATGTTATCTTACCTTATCCTATGCAAATAGGAAGTGGTACATTTGATGCGACTTTAGGCGTAACGTATTTAAAGCAATATGATGCTTTTTCTTTTGGTTCTCAGTTTAATTGTCTATTAAGAATTGGAGAAAATAGTAACAACTATAGATTAGGAAATCGTTACAGTTTAAACAATTGGTTAGCAATTAAAGCTCGTAATTGGTTAAGTTTTTCAGTAAGATTAGAAGGTTTATTAGTAGATGAAATTTCTGGTGCAAATCCAGTATTAAATCCAGCTATGATTATAACTGCAGATACTAATAATTCAGGAGGAACCTATATTAATTCTGGTTTAGGGTTTAATTTATACGTCTCACAAGGATCGTTTAAAGACTTAAGACTAGGTTTTGAATATGCCTCACCAGTCCTACAAAATGTAAATGGTACACAGTTAAAAACTAACGAGACGATTACTGTAGGTATTCAATATGCGTTTTAATAATATTTTTTGTAATAAAAAGCGACCATCCTTGATAACTATCGAGAGGTCGTTTTTTTATTTATTAATAGGACTAATAATCTGTACGTTTTGAAAAGCAATCGCACCTCTAACAACACCAGTAATAACATTTTGTATGGCTTCAATAACTTGCATTTTAAGCTCGCTTTTATGATAAATAAGACTCACTTCTCTAGCTGGTGAAGGTTCTGTAAAATAATGTAAGTTCTGTTTTCCTTTATCGTTTAAATCTAAAGTATGTAAATAAGGTAGAAGTGTCATGCCTAAACCTTCATTAGATAATTTTATTAGTGTTTCAATACTTCCGCTTTCTAACTGGAAACTGTCTTCACTTTGATTTTTAAACGCCTTACAAAGGTTAATTACGCCATCTCTGAAACAATGTCCATCTTCAAGTAATAGCATGTCGTCAATATCTAAATCAGACACTTCTAACTTTTTTTTGTCTCTTAATCTATGGTTTTGTGGTACGTAAGCAACAAAAGGCTCAAAGTAAAGTACTTGCTCTTTAATAGATTCTTTTTCTAAAGGGGTTGCTGCAATAGCAGCATCTAAATGTCCATCGTTGATACGCGAAATGATTTCTTCTGTAGTTAACTCTTCTATTTTAAGTTTTACTTTAGGGTGTTTTTTGACAAAATTATTTAAAAACATAGGAAGCAATGTAGGCATAACTGTTGGTATGATACCTAGCTTAAATTCGCCACCAATAAAGCCTTTTTGCTGGTCTACAATATCTTGTATTCTATAGGATTCGTTAACAATGTTTCTAGCTTGTGTTACAATTTTTTTACCAATTTCGGTTAATTCGATTGGTTTTTTACTTCTGTCAAAAATAAGTATATCTAACTGGTCTTCAAGTTTTTGTATTTGCATGCTTAGAGTGGGTTGTGTTACAAAACACTTTTGAGCTGCTCTAGTAAAATTTTGATGTTCGGCTACAGCCAAGACGTATGAAAGTTGAGTAATTGTCATCGTTATAGTTTAAGACTATAAAGTTATAAAAAAGTATTGATAAAAATTATTATTGATTTTGTTTTTCTAAAAAATATAATATTTAATTTAAATATTACCTCTAAAATAGCGCTTTAATCTTTTAAAAAAAGAGCCTCTTATATTTTTAAAATCTGTTTCTAATTCTTTCTGTTTTTGATTTAAACCTTTTAATTCATCAGTCTTAAAAACAATATTATTTTTAACTAATTTTATTGTTTTTATACTACCTTTTAGTTTAAAAAGAGTGTTTTTAGATGACCAAGAACTTTGTTTATGTAACCTGTAAACAGCCATATTGTCTTCTAATTTTTTAATCTTCCTGTCTTTTATTTGATGTAGGTAAAAAGGCCAATCACCTATTGGTAATTTAATAAACCAATCTGCTATTTTAAAATCGTTTTTAAGCATAACAGATGGTGTATGCATAAAGTTGCCATTTACTAAATCTAGTCGTTTAAAACTGTGTTTTGTATGATTAGTCATGTTGTCATCTTTTAATATTTTTGTTTCTTGATCATAAATCATGACGTTATGAAAACATATAGCATAATCTAGATTAGTTTCTAAAAAGTCAACTTGTTTTTGAAGTTTTAGTGGATCTGTCCAATAGTCATCACCTTCGCAAAACGCAATATATTTTCCTTTACAAGCTTTTAATGTCGAAATAAAGTTAGGTAACATTCCAATATTTTCTTTATGAAGTGTTATGTTTAGTTGCTCAGGGAATTTAGATTGATAGTCTTTTAAAATGCTTGTTGTGTTATCTGTAGATGCATCGTCATTAATAACAATCTCTATTTTAAAATCAGTTTTCTGCATTAAAAAACTATCTAATGCTTGCGTTAAAAACTGCTCATGATTATAAGTTAAAACAGCTATAGAAACGGTTGGGTTTGCCATGTTTTTTAGATCGCTTTAGCAGGTACACCTGCAATTTTAGAGTTAGATTTTACAGACTTAGTTACTACTGCTCCTGCACCAATAATGACATGGTCTCCAATGACAACACCTGGTAAGATTATTGCACCTGCTCCAACAGAAACAAAATCACCTAAAATGCAACGTCCTAAAATAGATGCTTTTGGAGATATTTCTAAATAATCACCAATCTTACAATCATGATGAATACTTACACCAAAATTGATTAAAGCTGCTTTACCAATTGTAACCGAATTACTAATCATAACTTGCTTCATAATATTTGCTCCTTTACCTATTGTAACATCGTAATGTCCAATAGAAGCATCTTTGTCAATAATAGATTGTAATTGTCCGCCTAAGCTTTCTAGTTTTTCAACAATATTTTTTCTTGGAATAGTGCTGCCAAATCCTGTAGCAAATTTTGGGGTTTTTGTCTCAAAATAATATTTTACTTCTTTTAAAGAAGTTAATATTTTAAAAGTGTTTATTAGTAATGGAGATTTTAGTTTTGTTACATTATCAAAAAAAACAAGTTGCTCTATTAATTTTGGATTAATAACCTCTAGAATCTCTTTTGCATGACCTTTGCTACCAACTATTAACATAATTATAAGTGTTTTAAAATTATTGAAGCAATTTGTTTTACTTCACTAGTTTTTAAATCAAAATATAGAGGTAAACACAAAATTCTAGATGCTATTGATTTAGAAATTGGTACATCTGCCTTTTCTACATAAGGTAAACTGTCTAGTGAAGGATAAAAATAGCGTCTTGGATAAATAGCTTCATTATTTAAAGCTTCAATAGTAGATATAAGTTGTTTGTCAGATTTAAAAATAACAGGAAAGTACGAACAGTTATAGTCTGTAAACTCTCTTATTTTTTGAAAACTTAGGTTGTCATTCACTTTTAAAAGAGAAAGATAAAGGTTGTATAGTTTTATTCTGTTTTCTAAAATCGATTCAAAATATGGTAAAACAGCTAATCCCATAGCTGCTTGAAGTTCACTTATTTTTGCATTTATACCTAATCCATGAAAAGCATCTGGACCATTGTGCCCAAAATTATGGTGGTAATATAAAGTGTCATGAAGTGTTCTGTCATTACAGAATATTGCACCACCTTCTCCTGTATGAAAAATCTTGGTTGCATGAAAGCTACATGTGCTTACATCTCCATAATTAAAAATGGATTTTCCTTTATATCTAATACCAAAACAGTGTGCAGCATCATAAATAATTTTTAAATTATGTTGTTTTGCGATAGCTTCTATTTTGTCTAAGTGACATGGGTTTCCAAACACATGCGTAGCTAAAATAGCAGTCGTTTTTGATGTGATTTTCGCTTCTATTTTTGTTTCGTCTATAGTTAAATGATCGGCATCTATATCTACAAATACAGGTGTGCAATTTTCCCAAACAATACTTGATGTTGTAGCAACGTAGCTAAATGGTGTAGTAATAATTTCGCCTTTAAGTTGTAATGCTTTAATTGCTATCTGTAATGGTAAAGTCCCATTAGTAGTAGCTATCATATTATTAATACCAAAACGATTTTTTATTTTATCTTCTAGTTCTAAAACCAATTCGCCTCTATTAGTTATCCATGAATTATCCCATGCACGCTTCAATATAGCATTGTACTGGTCTTGATTTGGTAAAAAAGTTTTGGTAACGTTAATTCTGGTTTTCAACTTCTGTCTTTTAAACAAAGATAAAAGAACAATACTAATTTAAGATACTCATTTATATTTTTTCTAATTCAAAAAAAACAAACTCTAACTTGATTTTTTTAATTGCTTATTAATTTTACTAATAGCATTTTCTATAGTTTTTTCAGGTTCTATAATATTATATTTTCCCCAAAACTCTGGATCAGAAAATCCCGATGTTTGCTCTTGAAGTATAGAGGTGGGGCTTAATTTTAATAAAGGCTTATTAGTTAATAATGTCTCATTAATATTCCAATCCGTAATTGCCATTTCACTTTGAAGTGTGTATTGGCTATTAAATAAGCGGTTTCTCCATTTTACTTTAAAGGTTAGCAATATATTACTATAACCAAAATACCATTTACCATTTTTTGTTCTGTAATTAACTCTATAACTAGCTTCAGTTGGATAAACATCAGCTTTTTTCGGTTTTTTTCTAACAAAAAGGTTGGCAGCTTCAGATCTATTTGTAACATTTAAATTATAAATAGCACTAGTTAATGCATAACTGTTTGCATCAATAAAAAGTTTACCATAATACATCGGAGATGTTATACCTAGTTTTTGTATGAATGAAACTACATAAACTAATCGGTTGTCTATTTGTGTAGAACGATCAAAGGAAAAATTATAATTATTTAGATCAGTCTCTGTAAAAATAAATCTAGGATACTTTATCATGTCAGAGTATAAGCTACTGTATGGTCCTCCTTGAAGTTTTAAAGCAATTGTATCTAACTTAGAATAGTCCGTTTTCTTTCTAGCTTTTATAAGTGTAATATTATCTTTTTTATTAGAGATGTAAGACTGTTTGTTAATTTTAACTACAGCTTCCGATAATGATGCGTTTCGGTTTCGTTTTTTTATGGTTTCTCTGTAAAAACCAGTCATGTGAACATTATTTACAGAGTAGTTTTCTCCTTTTAAAGAGAGTGTCTTTTTTACTAATTCTTTAGCGTTTTTTATTGTAACAATATCAACTTCTGCTAATACCGTTGCAGCAGGAGATAAGTATATTTTAGCATTAGATGTATCTAGTTCTGATAGTGTAATTTCTAGTTTTTCATAGCCTAAATATACTATTGATAATTTATTAGTTGTAAGGTTTTCTGGTACTTTTAATAAAAAAGCACCTTCTTTATTACTAACTGTACTTATGTTGGCATTATTAACCACTAAATCGGCAAGTGCAAGCGGTTTTTTTGTATTACTATCAAAAACTTTACCTTTGTATTCTATAGTGCTTTGAGCAAAATTAATAGCACAAACTAGAAATAAAATAAAGCTTAGATTAGTTTTTAATACCGAAGAAATTAGACGTTTCATAGCTGTAATTTGTTTAGGTTTATTAATGTAAATTTACTCAAAAATCGACTTTTATTGTAAGGTTTTATGTTAATTTTAAGACATAGAATACCTTAAACTGACTTATATTTACAAAAGAATTTAATTTGACTATGCCAACCCATTGTTTGCCTTTTAAAGATACAGGATATTTTTCTAATTTAATCTGCGATTATTTAGCTGAAGCTGAATCTTTAAAACCACTGTACAATAACTTTCCTAAACTAGAAAACTTTAAAAATCAAATTGAAGAAAAATCAGTTTCAGTTTCAAAAGAATCTAGAATAGTTTTGTCTGATACTCTTTTAAAGCAATACTCAAAGCTTGAAGCGTCTAAACAAACTTTAAAACATATAAAAAGCTTAAAAAACTCCAATACATTTACTGTAACAACTGGTCATCAGCTTAATTTATTTACAGGACCATTATATTTTTTGCATAAAATTGTGTCAACTATCAATTTAGCCAATCAGTTAAAAACAGAATATCCTAATAGTAACTTTGTGCCAATTTATTGGATGGCTACTGAGGATCATGATTTTGAAGAAATTAATTATTTCAACTTTAAAGGAAAAAAAATAAGATGGAATAAAAAGGTTTCTGGTGCTGTAGGCGATTTAAATACCGAAGGTTTAGATGACGTTTTTAATGTTTTTAAAAATGAAATAGGATCAGGTAAAAATGCCACGCAATTAATACAGCTTTTTGAAAACGCCTACTTAAAACATACTAATTTAGCAGATGCCACACGCTATTTGGCAAACACATTGTTTGCAGAATACGGTTTAGTAATAGTAGAAGCAAATGACAGCGATTTAAAACGCTTGTTTATTCCGCAAATAGAAAAAGAATTACTAGAACAAGTATCCCTAAAAAAGGTTACAGAAACAAATAAAGTAATAGAGGCTTTAGATTTAAAAATTCAAGTAAATCCAAGAGAAATCAATTTCTTTTACATCACTAAAGACTTGCGCGAGCGTATAGTTTTTGAAGATGAAACATATAAAGTACTCAATACCGATATCTCTTGGAGTAAGAGCGAGTTATTAAAACACATCAATGATGTGCCTGAGCGATTTAGTCCAAATGTAATTTTACGTCCATTATACCAAGAAGTTATTTTACCTAATCTGTGTTATATTGGAGGAGGAGGTGAGTTAGCCTATTGGTTTCAACTAAAAGCTAATTTTGAAGCGAATAATGTTGTATTCCCAATATTATTATTGCGTAACTCTGTTTTAATAAAAACAGAACAACAAGCTAAAAAACTAGAAAACCTTAATATCTCAGACAAAGACCTCTTTTTAAAACGTGATGCGTTTATCAATAAAAAAGTGAGGACGATTTCTAATATTGACATTAATTTTTCTGAACAAATAAACCATTTAAAAATACAGTTTGAAGCTTTACATAAACTAGCAAAACAAACAGATAAGTCTTTTATTGGTGCAGTTATAGCACAAGAAAAAAAGCAAATTAATGGCTTGCAACAACTTGAAAAACGCTTGCTAACAGCACAAAAAAGAAAACTAAAAGACCAAGTGCAGCGTATGACCGATTTGCAAAACGAGCTGTTTCCTAATTACAGTTTGCAAGAACGAAACACCAATTTTTCTGAGTTGTATTTAGAATTTGGTGACCAACTAATCCCTAAATTAATAGAAAGTTTAAAACCTTTAAAAGGCGAGTTTACAATTATTACAATGTAATAATTGCTTTAATTTTTTGTGTTAATAATTTAATTCAAAATTCATAATTCTGCATTCGTAATTCAAAAATCAATTCTTATTTTTGCGTATGCAACACGACAAAGTACTTATCCTAGATTTCGGATCGCAATACACACAATTAATTGCGCGTAGAGTTAGAGAGCTTAACATCTACTCTGAGATACACCCATTTAATAAACCACCTAAAAACATAGACGACTATAAAGCGGTAATCCTTTCTGGAAGTCCAATGTCTGTAAGGTCTAAAGATGCATTTCATCCAGACTTATCAGAGATTAGAGGCAAAAAGCCAATGCTTGCTGTATGTTATGGTGCACAATATTTAGCTCATTTTTCTGGAGGTGAGGTAGCCGAATCTAATACACGTGAGTATGGACGCGCAAACTTAAGTTTTGTAGAAGACGATGCGTTTTTAGAAGGCATTTCTAAAGGCAGTCAAGTGTGGATGAGTCATAGTGATACCATTAAAAGTTTACCAACATCCGGAAAACTACTAGCAAGCACACACGATGTGCAAAATGCAGCCTATAAAATAGAAGACGAAAC
>JALZUT010000214.1 GCA_023300575.1 Olleya sp. | reverse complement strand
CACTTAAATAACACAAAAAACGCCTCATTTTTGAGGCGTTTTTATTTTTTGTAAATTTGGAACGCTATTTGCGACTATAAAATTAAACACAATACAATGAAAAAATTACTTCTAGCTTTTATAATCTTATTTACAGTTAATTTAACTGCTCAAGAAATTAATTGGGTAACCTTGGAAGAAGCAGTCGAGCTTCAAAAAAAAGAACCTAGAAAAATCATTATGGATGTTTACACAAAATGGTGTGGACCTTGTAAGGCATTAGATAAAAATACATTTCATAATAAAGACGTAGCAGATTATATTAACGCACATTATTATGCGGTTAAGTTTGATGCAGAAGGTAATGACGAGATTGTTTTTAAAGGCAAAACGTATAATAACCCTAACTACGATCCAGCAAAGGCAAACAGACGTAATTCGTCACATCAATTATCGCGTGCTTTTGCTGTTAGATCATATCCAACGTTATTGTTTTTTGATGAAGAGGCTAATTTATTACCACCAATAATTGGTTATAAAACACCGCAACAATTAGAATTGTACTTAAAAATGTTTAAGACTAATAAGCACATAGACATGAAAACACAAAAAGATTTTAATGCGTATTATAAAGCTTTTAAATACGAGTTTAAAGACAACGCTTAAAATAACTAATACTCCAATATAAAAGCTCCTGTTTTACCAGTTTGGTATAATGGGAGTTTCTGTTTTTTACAAGTTTTGCTCCAGCGTTTTATGTAAGATTTGTAGTTGTTTCCATCTGCAATAATGGTTTTAGGTTTTAGACTGTCTATTAAACGTGTTAAATTTAGTTTTGGCGATTGTGTCAATAAAACATAATCTATTTTAATGTTTTTTACATTAAAAACACCTAAGCTATCCACGACCAAAAGGTGTTGGTTTTTTAATTTGTAAAGTGAAGAAATGCTGTCGGATTTAGAAACTGTAAGTGCGTTTTTAACAGTATAACTTCTAATAATAGTATTGCGTTCGGCAGCTTTTAAACTTGAAAATAGTGCCAATTTATTATTATGTTGTTTACCTATAAGCGTCGTTCTGTTTTTATGAAACACCATAAATTTATCACCTTTAGTTTCAATTGTATTAAAAATATAAGTGACTTGTAACCCAATAATAAAAATTAACGAGAGCCTTAACCATTTATAGTGTTTGACTGTAAACAATTTATAAATCGAAAAAATAAGTAAATAAGAGACCACGACTTGTAAGATTGTAAACGGAATATCAAGAATTAAAAAACGTTCTTGATTAGCAATCCAACCAAAAAACTGATTCATCCAATTGATAATGGTTCCAAAAAGATTAGCTAAAAAAGAAGGCAAACTATTTAAAAGTGCTAGTACAATTACTAAAAGTCCTAATCCTAAAATAAGACCTAAAAGCGGAATTACAACTAAGTTAGACAACCAAAACAAACTAGGAAACTGATGAAAGTAATAAAGGCTTATCGGAATAATCCCAAATTGCGCAGCAACAGTAACTGTAAGTGTTTGCCAAAGTAAGTTTGGTAGTTTATATTTTGGTGTCCAAATACGCTGTAAAATAGGTTGAAAACTAACAATAGCAATCACAGCTGCATAGCTTAATTGAAAGCCAACATCATATAGAAAATTAGGTTTAATAAGAAGTAAAACAAATACAGAAATAGCTAATGTATTATAAATGTTTGTTGGTCGTTTTAAGTTCATACCAACTGCCACAATACTAAACATGGTTGTAGCTCTAATAATAGAAGCAGAGCCACCCGCAATTAAGGCATAAGTCCAAAGTAAAACTAAAAGAATTAGAGTCTTAACTGTTTTTCCGTGTTTAAGACGTTCGATAGGTTTGAAAAGTAAATTTAAAATCAATAATATAATTCCAACATGTAATCCAGAAACTGCTAATATATGTATCGCTCCAGCGTTGGTGTAACTATCATAAAGATCTTTTGTTATATGTTGGCGTTGCCCTAAAATTAAAGCATTTATAATCGATAATTGATCGTTAGTATAGTGATATGCATTTAACTTCTGGTTAATTAAATTTCTAAAATTAGCAGCATATCCAGATAGCGTATGTGTTTCATCTTTAAGTAATTTAATAGTAGTCTTTTTTGCATATAATTGATAATGTACCTGTTGTTTTTCTAAGTAGTTTTTATAGCTAAATTGGTCAGGGTTTAATGGTGCATTTACTTCAACTAAAGGTAACTTAGTTAAGTAAATGCCATCAATTGGTAAAAAGGTTTTTAGGCTATCTTTTTCAATATTTATAAGTACTTTGCCTTCAGTTTTGTTGTGGTCTATTTTTAAAATCTCTACATAATAACGCTGACTAAAAGCATTGGGTTTTAGTAATTCGCTAACCCTAAATGTAATGGTTTTTTCTTGCTGATTTTCATCTAAAAAATTAAAAAAATGATTTTGATTATGCAAATCTTCATTAGCAATAGCTATAAAATTGCCAAATGCAATAAGGGTGAAGTAAACAGCAACTCCGAAGACTGAAACAGGGCTTTTGTTCTTCTTAAAAACAAAATAAAGTACTGAGGTAATTATAAACAAGGCAACGCAAATCACAAAACTTAAGACTACATTAATGTCAATAAATTTAGAGAGTAAGATGCCAATAATTAGGCAAAAAGTAAATTTTAAAATCGCAAAATTAAGAAGCTTCACACCTCTAATATAGTAAATTTTTACAAGACACGTCGTGCTTGCACGTAGGCTTGATACCAATAACGTTCTGATAATAAGGAGGTCATAACACCTTTGCTACTACTTGCGTGTATAAACTCGATGCGTCCTATACGTGCAGAAGTTACTAATCCAACGTGGCTAACTTTTCTGCTGTTTTTATTAGTAGCAAAAAATACTAAATCACCTTTTTGTATGTTTTTTATATCTATCCAATCACCATGAGACACTAAAATACTTGTAGTTCTGGGCATTTGTATGTTTTCTTGAGTAAAAGCAGTCTGTATTAGTCCAGAACAGTCCATTCCTTTAGACGTTGTGCCACCATACTTATATTTTACACCTTGATAGGCTTCTGCGTTTTTAATTACTTTTTCTGCTAAAGAAGAATTAGATATAGATGTACTTTTAGATGTAGACGTGCTTTTAGGTTTAGTTGTAACCTTAGTAGTGCGTTGTTTTTTAGTAGTAACTACGCGTTTATTTTTAGAAGAACCACATGCTAAAATGAGTGATATTAGTAGGAGTGAGACGATTTTTTTCATAAATAATTTACAGAAAATGTTTATTCTTTTATAGCTTCAAAAATCAATTTAGCAGTATTCGCGCTAGCACCTTTCCCTCCTAATTTTTTTTCTAAATCATAATAATCTAAGAAAAATTTAGAACGTTCGTTTTCATTTAGAAGACGATTTAATTCTGTTTTAAGACGTTTTTTATTAAAGGTATTCTGGATTAATTCGGTAACAGATTCTTTATCTAAAATCAGGTTAATTAAACTTATATAATCTAAATTTACAAGACGTTTACCGATTTGGTAAGACACCCAACTTCCTTTGTAACATACCACTTGTGGAACTTTAAATAGTCCGGTTTCTAGTGTTGCTGTGCCAGAAGTTACTAAAGCAGCAGTAGATAAGCTTAATAAATCATACGTTTTATTGCTTATAAAATGCACGTTAGCTTGTTTGATAAAGGTTTGGTAAAAACTAAAATCTTGGCTAGGTGCACCAGCAATTACAAATTGATAATCTGGATAATCATCCACTAGGCTTAACATTACAGAAAGCATTTTTGTTATTTCTTGTTTTCTACTTCCGGGTAATAAGGCGATTATTGGTTTTTTACTTAAACCATTATCAGCTCTAAATTTAGATGGGTCAACTTGATTACGATTAGAAATGGCATCAATTAATGGGTGTCCAACAAAGTTGACAGGATAATTATGCTTGGTTTCGTAAAAGTCTTTTTCAAAAGGAAGAATGACGTACATCGCGTCCACATCACGTTTTATAGCTTTAATACGACCTTCTTTCCAAGCCCAAATTTGTGGCGAAATATAATAATGTGTTTTAATGTGTTTAGTTTTTGCCCATTTGGCAATACGTAAATTAAAACCAGGATAATCTATAAAAATAATAACGTCCGGTTGGTAGTTTTGGATGTCTGTTTTGCAAAAAGACAGGTTTTTGGTAATGGTACGCAGATTCATAATAACTTCAGAAAAACCCATAAAGGCTAATGCTTTATAGTGTTTTACTAAAGTGCCACCAACGCTTTCCATAAGATCTCCACCCCAAAACCTAAAGTCTGTATTAACATCCTGTTTTTG
>JALZUT010000213.1 GCA_023300575.1 Olleya sp. | reverse complement strand
GTCCATTGACGCTCGTCACTATTTACAATCATAGGAAAAAAGTTATGTCCAACTTCGTGAATAATTACAGACATCATTCCGAATTTTACACGATCGCTATAATTACCATCAGTGTCAGGACGCCCATAATTCCAACAAATCATTGGGTATTCCATACCTTGTTGTTTTGCATGAACAGATATTGCTTTGTGGTAAGGATAATCAAACGTTAAACGTGAGTAAGACCTTAATGTACTTGCTACTGCTTTTGTTGACCATTGTTCCCAAAGTGGATTACCTTCTTTAGGATATAAAGACACTGCCATTACATCTTTGTTTCCAATTTTTACAGCCATCATATCATAAACATAACGTCTTGAGGTTGCAAAACCAAAATCACGCACATTTTCTGCGTATAACTTCCACGTTTTTGTCTTTGTCGATTTAGATTTTATAGCTTCTTCAGATTCTGCTTGTGTTACAATTACAACAGGCTCATCATAAGACTTCTTAGCTTTTTCGTAACGCTTCAACATGTCTTTAGTAAAGACATCTTTTCTGTTTGTTAACTTTCCTGTACCATCTAAAATATGATCTGCAGGAACTGTAATATTTACTTCAAAGTTTCCGAAAGGTAATGCAAACTCATCACGTCCCCAGAACTGAGAGTTTTGCCATCCTTCTACATCATTATAGACTGCCATTCTAGGATAGAACTGAGCGATAACATAGTTTCTATTATCGTCTTCTGGAAAATACTCGTATCCAGAACGCCCTCTACCATTAACGTGATCGTTGATGTTATACCACCATTTAATAGAAAAAGAAAATTGTTCCCCACTTTTTAAAGTAGTTGGCATATCTACACGCATCATTGTACGATTAATCATGTGTGGTAAACTTTTCCCTTTAGTATCTTTAACTGCTTCGATGTTAAATCCGCCATCAAAACCATCAGTCATATAGGCATCTGTAAAACCAGCTACTTGTTGTGCTGGAGCTACACCTCCACCTTGTATTAAAGGTGACTTAGAATCTTTAGCACGCATGTTTTGATCTAATTGTACCCAAAGGTATTTTAAATCGTCTGGCGAATTATTTGTGTATGTAATAGTCTCGAAACCAGATAGCTTTGCATTAACATCATCTAGCTTTAAATCCATTTTGTAATCTGCTTGCTGTTGGTAGTAAGCAGAACCTGGAGCTCCTGATGCTGCTCTATACATGTTTGGCGTAGAGAACTCTTCATACAACTGTTTAAACTTATTGTTGTTTGTGTGACCTGGTTGACGCTCTTTCTTATCTTCTGTTTGGTCTTGTGCAAATGCACTTACCGATAAAAATAGAGCCGAAAGAAATAGATACTTTAGTTTTTTCATTGTGATTTTTGTTGTTTTCAGGTAGTGAAATTAACAAAAATTAACGTTATGAAAAGGCTTTGCTAAAAGTTTAACATACCTTTATCGTTCTCGGGGATTAAAACGAAGGTTTTATTCTGATTGTTTATGAAAGTTCTTACAATATTTTTCTGTTCTTCAAACATATCATAAAGTACTTTGTTTTTTATTTCGAAAGTTTCTATAGACGACACATTTTCAATTTCTAAATAACAAATTACAATATCATTATCGTATTTTTTACCTATAAATGAAAGTGTTTGAGGGTTTCCATTTATCGAAATTTTAATTTTACTAGATACATATTTTTTTATATGATCATCTATAATCGTTTCGTCTTGACCATCATTAAGCACAATAGATTCGTCATAACGCTTACGAAGTAACCTTTCAAAATCATCAATGAAAATTCTTGAAATAATTTGGACAACTTTTTTTTCTTTTACAAATTCAATCTTAGTAATACTTACGTAATACTTGTGTGCAGAATTAAATGCAAATAACGAAAAAACGAGAACTAATAAACTATACTTTAGTGCCTTCATAAATAAATTTAAGGTTACAAATCTAAGTGATAGATTGCAAAAAACATTCCAAATAAAAAGTTATTCTTTCTGTTTTAAATTTTCTTTGAATTTGATTAGCTTTTTTTGAAAAAAATCTAAGGCATCCAAATCACTTTTGCTACACGTTTCAGCAAATTTTTCATCTTCTTGGATAAAGTAAAAAAACTCGTTACGGTGTTTTTCACCCAAGGGGTTTTTCTCAAAAAAACTAGCTGCTAGTCTATTTTTCAATAGTGCTAACAAAGTATCATCAGATTCAGCCTTAACACGCTGTTTGAGCTCTTTTGTTCTTCCAGAAATACCATTTAAAATAGGGTTTAATGGTATTCCTCCCGTTAAAAGACCTAAAAACATTTTGGGTTTAAACTCGCCTGCTTCTTGCAACCTTCTTTCGCTTTGTGTTTTAGGCTTTCCTTTATAACCAGGTATACCAACATCATAAAAATTAATCTTTGGTTTAGCTTTAGAATTAGTAACATCGTCAGATAAATTACCTGATAATTGTTTAGCTACGAAGACTTCATCTAATTCATTTGTAAATGGTAATAAAGTAACATCTAATATTTTGGTCGATATATTATCTGCTTTAACTACTTGAACAAGCAATTGATATTGTAATGCAGAGAACACAATAGTATCATTGAGTTTAGCATTAATTGCAAATGCTCCGTTTTTATCTGTAGTAGTATTAGTTAGCGAGGTTTTATTTAAAACGTGAATATTTTCCACATCATCGTCACCAGTTACAGTTCCAGCCAATTCAATTGTTTGCGCTTGTAAAAACGAAAAAACCGAAAGAAAAAAAACACTAAATATTAACTTATTTTTTTTCAACTTTCAATTTTAAAAATTGTGAACTTTGATTATTTAAATGCTCTATTAATTGTAATTCTTTACCTTTTTTAAGTAATTCTGAATCAAAATTATTGGTTTCGACATAAGCTATAAAAGCTTCAACTTTTTCTTCTGGAATACTAAAATTGGTAGTATAATACCCATGATCATATTTAGTTTGTAGAGACCCTGTAAGCTCTTTAATCTGATTATCGATTTTAGATTTAGATTTTTTCTTAAATATTAAACCAGCTAAACCTTGTAAAAGCGCCATCCCATTTGCTTGATAACGTATTCTTTCGTTAGGACTCATAGCTGCATAGTTTTCGACTTTACTATATTGATCGTCTGCAAACTCATAAGCAGATATATCTAAAGCAAGTGCTTGTACACCTTCAAGATTAGTATCAAAAACCTCTGCATCTTTTATATCCTTTGTTAAAACACCAGATAAATCATAAGGCAAAATCACAACCTCATCTAAATTATTAATCTGTTCGACTAAATAAATATTCATTTGTTTAGAATCTAAAATATCTTGAGCTACTACAATATCAAAATCTATAAATTGTAAAGAGTGCACATTTATTTTGTCATTAAGCATCCCTTTTATTTCAAAATTACCTTCTAAATCTGTAACTGTACCAATATTAGAAGACTTATTGTAGATTGTAACACCCTCAATATCGGGAGAGTTTACAATGATTTTTCCTTTTATAACAACACGTGTAGAGTCTTGAGCTTGTAAGAAACTAAAAGAAAATAAGAAAAGTATGTAGTAGAATAATTTCATAGTTGGTTGATTTTAATGTAAAATACGTAGAAAAAAACTTAAATTTATGCCAAAGTGAATTTAAACTTTTGTTAAAGACAATGATTACTTAAATTTACGAAAACTAAATTAATTATGAAGCAGTTACTAATTGCAAGTACCTCAACACTGCATTCTGGCGGTTATTTAGAGTATTTATTGGACGCCTTAAAAATGCATTTTAAAAATACAGATGAAATTGTTTTTATACCATACGCAAGACCAGGAGGCATCTCTCATAAGGCTTATACAAAAATAGCACATACTGCTTTTGCTAAAATAAACATTAAAGTTAAAGGTTTACACGAGTTTAAAAACCCAATTGAAGCGATCCAAAAGGCAAAAGGCATTTTTACAGGTGGCGGAAACACCTTTGTTTTAGTAAATGCTTTATATAAATTTAATATAATAGAACCGCTTAAAGATGCTATAAAAAATAGCACTCCATATCTAGGCACAAGTGCAGGAAGTAATATTTGTGGTCTTACGATGTCAACTACCAATGATATGCCAATTGTGTATCCACCAAGTTTTAAAACGCTAGGCTTTGTACCATTTAATATCAATCCGCATTATTTAGATCCAGATCCTACTAGTAAACATATGGGAGAAACTAGAGAAACTAGAATTAAAGAGTTTCATCAATTTAACACACATCCAGTTGTAGGATTGCGTGAAGGAAATTGGCTGGAAGTAAAAGGAGAATCTATACAACTTAAAGGAATCCTAAAAGCTAGAGTTTTTGAATATGAAAGTGAGCCATATGAAATCGAAACTGGTACTTTTTTAAATAAATTGAAATAAAAAAGTCTTTTATCACTCTGAATTAAGCGAAGCATTTTAAATTGAAAAAATTAAATAAAAAAAGCCTAACCGTTAGATTAGACTTTTAGAGCGAGAGACCAGGTTCGAACTGGCGACATTCAGCTTGGAAGGCTGACGCTCTACCAACTGAGCTACTCTCGCATTTCTGTTGGCAAATATATAAAGTATTATAGTTTATACAACAAAAAACTAAAATTTTTTATAAAAGTGGTACCCATAAATTTCATACCCTTCGTTATAATAAAATTTATGAGAAGGGTAGTTTTGTACATAAGTATTTAATTCTGAAGTATTACACCCTTTTCTTTTTGCATAATCATACAACCATTTAAAAAATTGCTTACCTAAGCCTTGACCTTGATATTTTTCTTCAATATAAACATGGTCTACTTCCATACTTTTTCCTGCATAATGTCTAGTCTGAAACCATAATCCAGAAATACCAATTAATACATCACAATCAAACACACCAGCACACTCATAGTTTTCAGTAACCATTTCTGCAAAACGGGCTTTTAGTACTGCATCAGAATTTGCATTATTTGTTAATTTCTGAATTAGCGGAATAATAGTATTAATCTCTTTTTTATCAATAATTTTAAAGCTGAAGGACATACTAACAATTTTTAGTAAATTTAGTTAAATTTGAAAACATAAAACAACAACTTTACATGTCTCTTAAATTTGAAACAATAAATAATTCGGAAATTAAGATTAAACAAATAAATGGGTTAGACACCATTCCAATAAGACATACTGTATTACGAAAAGGAAAGCCAGTTGAAGCTTGCCCAATTCCTCAAGATAATTTAGAAAGCACTTTCCATTTTGGCTTATTCTACCAAGAAAAACTAGTAGGAGTATGCACTTTTATAATCGACAAATCACCATATTTTAATGATAATAAACAATATAGATTGCGTGCAATGGGAATTTTAGATAGCTACCAAGGTCTTCATTTTGGAAAACAATTATTAACTCATGGTGTCGCTTTTCTAAAAGAAAAAAAAATAGACAGATTATGGTTTAATGCGCGAGTTATCGCCATAAAGTTCTATAAAAACAATGAGTTCGAAACAATTGGCGATATTTTTAATGTACCAAACGTTGGACCTCATTACGTAATGCACAAAAAACTATGAAAAGAAACCAGTTTATAAAATTTGTTTCACTTTCTGCTTTAGCTTTAAGTGTATTACCACATCTCTCATTTACTTCAACTTCAACTCTATCAAAAGACCAATTAATAGGAAAAGGAAATCCTAAATTATTCGGTAACGGATATAATTTAAGAGAAGCTGCTCACCTTCAATTTTTAAAAATGAAAAGTGACGCTTTAAAAGCTGACATTAAAATAGAAGTCGTATCCAGTTATCGTAATTTTGCACACCAAAAACGCATTTGGGATAGAAAGTTTAAAAGCTTTACTGCTAAAGGATTTTCTGCAGAACAAAGTATTACTAAAATCATAGAATACTCTACTATACCAGGAACATCTAGACATCACTGGGGAACCGATTTAGATATAATTGATGCTAACGTTAAGCGACCAAAAAATGTATTATTGCCAAATCATTTTTATGGAAATGGTCCTTTTTGCAAACTAAAAGAGTGGATGGATACCAATGCTAAAAGCTATGGTTTTTATTTAGTTTATACCGACAATGCTAACAGAAAAGGTTTTAAACACGAACCTTGGCACTTTTCTTACAAACCTTTATCGCAAGACTATCTTAAACAATACCGTAACTTAGATATTGGGCAAATTTTAAAAACTGAACAACTTTTAGGAAGCGAAAAATTAACTAAAACATTTATAAGTAAGTATTCTAAAGAAAATATTTTAGATATTAATCCAGAACTTTTGTAAATTGTTTTTTTAAAACCACAAAATGAGAAAATTAAAAGGACGATTACTAATAGGAGTTGTAATTGCTGCGTTTTTTGTAATAAAAAGATGTGGTCAACAACAAGTAAATCCATATACAGGTAAAAAGCAACCCATTTCTATGACCACAGATCAAGAAATACAAATGGGTTTAGACAGTCGTGATCAAATGGCTGCACAACATGGTGGTTTGTATCCTGATGAAAATTATCAAGCTTTTGTAGATAACGTAGGAAACAAACTAGTAAATAATAGTATTGCCAGAGAAACACCTTATAAATATGAGTTTCATCTATTAGCAGATCCAAACACTATTAATGCATTTGCATTACCTGGAGGTCAAATATTTATAACCTATGCCTTATTCTCACAACTAGAAAACGAAGACCAATTAGCAGGTGTTTTAGGACATGAGATTGGTCACGTTTTAGGAAAACACAGTGCAGAACGTATAGCTAATTCTGAATTTTGGAAAGGCTTATCAACTGCAGGATCAGTTGGTGCAGATATGGGTGGACTAATTGGTGGAATAGGACAAAAAAAACTACTTACAAATGGTAGAGATGACGAGTTAGAAAGTGATGATTTAGGTGTTAGATTTATGCTTAGAGCAGGTTATAATCCTGAAGAGATGATAGATGTTATGGAGATTTTAAAAGCAGCAGCAGGTCCAAATCGTGTGCCAGAAATGCAAAGTACACATCCTGATCCTGATAACCGTATTGAAAAAATTAGAGAGTCAATTAGAAAGTATGAGTTAAACTAAAACGATATCGTAATAAAGCTTAAAAGTCCTGCAAATGCAGGACTTTTGTTTTTATATTTGTTAATAGTTATTATTTAAAATTAACGTAAAGAAACATATTGTTTTTTTATAAGAAAAATAAAGCATAGCCTAGTTACGGCTTCTTTTTCAAATAAAATAGAAAAGAAGAAAGGGTGTTTTATTAAAAAAATTTTAATTGGTAAATGGTACAACATAATTTTAGCTAAAATGAACAAAAAAGTAATCTTAATGATTTTGGATGGTTGGGGAAAATCTCCCGACCCTAAAGTCTCTGCAATTGACAATGCCAACACACCTTTTATAGATAGTCTTTACACCAAATATCCAAATGCACAATTACGCACAGATGGTTTACACGTTGGCTTACCAGAAGGCCAAATGGGAAACAGTGAAGTTGGACATATGAATTTAGGTGCAGGACGTATTGTGTATCAAGATTTGGCTAAAATTAATTTAGCAATAGAAAAAGACACATTAAAAGACGAAAAAGTATTAGTTGATGCACTTAACTATGCAAAAGAAAACAATAAAAATGTTCACTTTGTAGGATTATTAAGTGATGGTGGTGTACATGCACACACTAGTCATTTAAGAGGTTTTATTGATACCGCAAATAAAGCTGGTGTAAATTCTTTTGTACATGCTTTTACAGATGGTCGTGATGTTGATCCTAAGTCTGGTAAAGGTT
>JALZUT010000212.1 GCA_023300575.1 Olleya sp. | reverse complement strand
AGCAGTAGTCGATTTAGGATTTTTACACTCTCAAGAAATGAAACTACGTCTTTATGGTATTGACACACCAGAGATGAGAGGTCCAGAGAAAATAGAAGGTAAAAAGGTAAGAGACATTGTAAGAACTATGATATTAGACAAAGAAGTTACCATACGCTCTTACAAAGATAAACAAGGTAAATATGGTCGTTATCTTGCTAGTATTGTATTGGAAGATGGTTTAGATCTTAACCAATGGTTAGTAGATAATGGACATGCAAAACCATATTTGTTATAAATAAAAAAGCGACTTACTTAATTAAAGTAGTCGCTTTTTTTATTTTATATATTTATAAAATTATTGAACCATACTTGTAGGATATTCTTCCATAATTTTAATTACAAACTCGTTAATACGTTCTTCTTTTTTCTTTGGGTTTTTAGATAAGTAGCCAGTACCTTGACCTTGCCAAACTAATTCTTTTTTCTTAGCATCAATAAGGTCTACAAATAAAACGCCTTGTACAGAAGTAGATACAGCAGGTTGGTTGTTTACACCCCAACCTCTACCAAATCCGCCTCCCCAACCGAAGCCTCCCCAACCCCAAGCACCAGCTCCCCAACTGTTGTTATAAATATCAACACGTTGGTTAGATTTGGTAAAAAGACTTACTAAAAGGTCTGGATTTTCAGATTTAGTATAGCCTTTAGCCATAAGTTCTGTTTCAATAGCTCTTAAAATACGACGTTTGTCGATGTCATTGATTTCTGCTTTGTCAATTCCTGATTTAAAAAACGCGAAGGTTTTGTAATTGTCAAATTGTACAGCTTTGTCGTAATCTGCAGTTACTTTTACAGAGCTACACGATGTTATTACTAAAACGATTAGCAATAAAGGTAAAATTTGTAGTGTTTTTTTCATGGCGATAATATTTAGAGTTAAACTTATTCTAATAGTGAGTCATCAACAATATTAGGTAGTGTTACTTTTAAATTAGGCTCGATTTCCATAGCGCGTTTTATTGCAAACACCGCTTCTTCATTTCTTGCCCAACTTCGTCTTGAAATACCATTATTAACATCCCAAAACAACATTGATTTTAATCTAGTTGATGCTTGTTTACTACCATCAAGAACCATACCAAAACCACCATTAATAACTTCTCCCCAACCAACGCCACCACCATTATGGATACTTACCCAAGTGGCGCCTCTAAAACTATCACCAATTACATTTTGGATAGCCATATCTGCTGTAAAGCGTGAACCATCATAAATATTAGAGGTTTCACGATACGGACTATCAGTACCAGATACATCATGATGATCACGTCCTAAAATAATAGTGTCTATTTCACCTTTGGCAATTGCCTGATTAAACGCTTCTGCTATTTTCATGCGTCCTTCTGCATCTGCATATAATATTCTAGCTTGCGAGCCAACAACTAATTTATTTTCTTGTGCACCTTTTATCCATTTAATATTATCAGCCATTTGCTGCTGGATTTCTTCTGGTGAATGCTCCTTTATTTCTTCTAAAACCTGACAAGCAATAGCATCTGTTTTGGCTAAATCTTCTGGTTTTCCTGAAGCACAAACCCATCTAAATGGTCCAAATCCATAATCAAAACACATAGGACCCATAATATCTTGTACATAACTCGAGTATCTAAAATCAACACCATTTTTAGCCATTATATCTGCTCCAGCTCTAGAGGCTTCTAATAAAAAGGCATTACCATAATCAAAAAAGTAAGTCCCTTTTGCAGTATGTTTGTTTATGGCTTCAGTGTGTTTACGAAGTGACGCTTTTATTTTAGTCTTAAATAAATCAGGGTTGTTAGCCATCATCTTATTTGCCTCTTCAAAAGACAAACCTACAGGGTAGTAACCACCAGCCCAAGGATTATGTAATGACGTTTGATCACTTCCTAAGTCAATATGAATATTTGCTTTATCAAACTGTTCCCAAACGTCAACTATGTTTCCTAAATAGGCTATTGAAACCGTTTCTTTGTTAACTTTAGCTTTATTTACGCGAGTTACTAATTGATCTAAATTTGTAATTTTTTCATCAATCCAACCTTGATCTAAACGCACTTGCGTGATTTTAGGGTTGACTTCTGCACAAACCGTAATACAGCCAGCTATATTACCAGCTTTTGGTTGTGCACCAGACATTCCGCCTAGTCCAGAAGTTACAAATAAACCTCCTTTTGGTTCTTTTTTTATTTTTCTAAATCCGTTTAAAACGGTAATTGTAGTACCATGCACTATACCTTGTGGGCCAATATACATATAGCTTCCAGCTGTCATTTGTCCATATTGTGTAACGCCTAACGCATTAAATTTTTCCCAATCGTCCGGTTTAGAATAATTAGGTATCATCATTCCGTTTGTTACCACAACTCTTGGTGCCTCTTTATGACTAGGAAATAAACCCATTGGATGACCAGAATACATGGTTAAGGTTTGCTCGTCGCTCATCTCTGCCAAATACTTCATAGTCAATCTATATTGTGCCCAATTAGAAAACACACCTCCATTTCCGCCATAAGTAATCAGCTCATGTGGATGCTGTGCAACAGCGTAGTCTAAATTGTTTTGTATCATCAGCATAATAGCTGCAGCTTGTTTTGATCGTGCTGGATATTCTGATATGGGTCTAGCGTACATTTTATAATCAGGACGTAAACGGTACATGTAGATGCGTCCGTAAGTCTCTAATTCGTTTTTAAATTCGGGTAATAAAGTAGCGTGATATTTTTTATCAAAATAACGTAATGCATTTTTTAAGGCTAGCTTTTCTTCCTCTTTATTTAAAATAACTTTGCGTTTTGGCGCGTGATTTATAGACGCGTCATACTGTTTTGGTTCTGGTAGTATCGAAGGAATGCCTTCTAGTATTTGTGCTTTAAAAGTTGAACTCATTTTTGTTAGGACTTTTTTTTTATAGAATTAGTTTTAGATGAAAATCCAAAAGGACAATGTCTACAGCCACTCTCGCAACAATAACCACGTTTTAAGTGGTATTGTTCTGTAAAACAGCGATAACCTTCAGGTGTAAGGTAAAAGTCACCTTCTTCAATAGGAATTATCTTCTTCATTTAACAAAGATAACGTAAATTACAACAAATTTTAAATGCTAAAAAAGTGGTTGTGATTTCAAAATTTATGATACCTAAAGGCTATACAGGTATAACCTTATTTCCATTTATTTTTTTAAAATCAAAGTCATTAAAAAACAATACGGTTTTAATAAATCACGAAAAAATTCACCTTAGACAACAAATAGAATTATTGATTTTACCATTTTATTTGTGGTATGGTTTAGAGTTTTTGTTTCGGTATTATCAACATAAAAATTGGTTTATTGCCTATAAAAATATTTCGTTTGAAAGAGAAGCTTTTGCCAATGATGCTGATTTTCAATATATTAAAAATAGAACATTCTGGCAATTTTTAAAGTACCTTCGTTAATATGATTTTTAAGCCAGAACTTAGTGTTAATCAAAAAATAGAGTTGCCTTTTAAAAGTGAGGTTTCGCTATACTTAAAACGCGAGGATTTAATCCATCCGATTATTTCTGGTAATAAATATCGAAAATTAAAATACAATATCGCGTTTGCAAAAGACAATAATTATAAAACCTTACTTACTTTTGGTGGTGCCTTTTCTAATCATATTGCAGCTACAGCAGAAGCAGGTCGTGTTTTTGGATTTAAAACAATTGGAGTTATTAGAGGTGAAGAATTACATGATAAGATTAATGAAAATCCAACTTTAAAATATGCGAAGTCCTGCGGAATGACTTTTAAGTTTATTAGTAGAGCAGAGTTTAAATACAAATCGACTTCTTCTTTTTTAAAAAAATTAAAAAATGAGTTTGGAGATTTTTATTCCATACCTGAAGGAGGAACCAATACACTCGCTATTAAAGGATGTGAAGCTATTTTAAATAAAGAAGACAAGACTTTTAATTACATATGTGCTTCTGTTGGAACAGGAGGTACATTATCTGGATTGATAAATTGTTCAAAACCTAGTCAACAAGTTTTAGGTTTTTCGGCTTTAAAAGGAGACTTTTTAAAAGAAGATATTAGTAAATTTGCAACACAAGACAATTGGGATTTGATAACCGATTACCATTTTGGTGGTTATGCCAAAATAAACACCGATTTAATTGCGTTTATTAATCGATTTAAAACCGATAATGACATTGCATTAGATCCAGTTTATACAGGAAAAATGCTGTTTGGCATTTTTGATTTAATTCAAAGTGGTTTTTTTAAGCCAAACACCAATATTTTGGCTATCCACACAGGAGGTTTACAAGGTATTGAAGGGATGAACAAAAGGTTGAAACAAAAAAAACAACCATTAATTCTTTAGACTGATGAAAAAAATAATGACTATTCTTTGCTTGATGCTTTTGGTGTCAAGTTGTGGTTCTTCTAAAAAAGTAGCTACTAAAAAAAGTAAACAAAAAACAGAACGTGTCGTAAAGAATGACAAAACTCCGAAAACAAAAACTGTTAAGGAAGACGTAATTGTTGTTGAAGCGCCTATAAAAGAAACATCAGAAGTTTACGCTAATAAAACCGAAGAATATATTGCTGTTTTTAGTGATATTGCACAAGACGAAATGCGTAATTATGGCATACCAGCAAGTATTACTTTAGCGCAAGGTATTTTAGAGTCTGGATCTGGAAAAGGACGATTGTCTGTAGAGGCGAATAACCATTTTGGTATTAAATGCCATGAGTGGACAGGAGCAAAAATTTATCATGATGATGATGCATCTCAAGAATGTTTCAGAAAATATAAAAATGCTAAATACTCATTTAGAGACCATTCCTTGTTTTTAAGTGAGCGAAAACGTTATGCTAAGTTATTTGTTTTAGAAAAAGATGATTACAAAGGTTGGGCAAAAGAATTAAGAGCTGCAGGTTATGCAACCGATAG
>JALZUT010000211.1 GCA_023300575.1 Olleya sp. | reverse complement strand
TTATAAGTTTCAGAATAAATTTTTTCTGTAGAGTTATAATAGATATTAACAGTATAATCTGTTTTTTCTGTGTTTGCAGCTGTTATACTAATGGTGTTGTTTTCACCTTTTACTCTAGGCTTATTGATAACAGTTAAGTTTTCTTTATCAAATTTAACTGTAGTATCTATAACTGTAAAAGGGTAAATTCTAGTTTGTATTTTTTTGTCTAATTCAAAAGAGTAGCTACCATTTGGTAAAGTTGTTAAATCAAACGACTTGTTATATTTTCCATTTTTTAAAATAGCTTCTTTGTATAAAATAATACCAAAAGCATCTTTTACAAGTAGTTGATCACCTTGCAATACATTATCTAATATTAAAGTAGTTTTTCCATCCTCTCCATTTGTAAATAAAGTTGTTTCTGTTGCGTTACTGCTTAGTGTTGCAAATACGATTGCAAATACTAAAATGTGTGTCATAATTTTTTTCATAATCTAAATCTATTTAAGGATTATGAGTGCAAAGTTAGATTAGAAGACTAGTCGAAAAAACAACTCTTTTGATTAATTTATGTGTTAAATTAACAGGCTGTTTTTGTTAAAACCATATTAATGTTAATATAGTATATATAAATGATAAATTTGTATATAAGTTTAATTCTATTAACAGTAACTTTGTATTGTACATGTACCTATGAATAAAAGAAAGCCAACATTAGAAAAAATAAGACCAGGTTTTGGAAACTCTATTTTTGTGAATCAAAATATGGATAAAAGACAACGTAAATTAGCGTCTTGGCATGTTCATCCTGAAATAGAACTTGTTTATGTAAATAAAGGGAAGGGTAAAACACATATAGGAAATCATTTATCTTACTTTAATAATAGTCAATTGATATTGATTGGGTCAAACCTACCACACAATGGATTTACAGATAGACTAACAGCAAAAGGAAAAGAAACGTTAATACAGTTTCATCCAGATTTTCTTGGAGAAGCTTTTTTGAACATTCCAGAGATGAGCCAACTTAATGCTTTGTTTGAGCGTGCTAAAAAAGGGCTTGTCTTTAAGTTGGAAACCAAAAAAAAGACAGGTCCTAAGATTGAAAAACTAGTTAAGTATGAAGGCTTAAAAAGAGTTTTAAAGCTATTAGATATACTTAATGACCTATCTAAATCTGAAGATTACGTATTGCTAAATGCTGAAGGTTTTGCTTTCGAGACAGGGCTTCAAGATAGTGCCAAAATTGATATAATTTTTAAGCACATTAATAATAATTTTCAAGAGCATATAAGCTTAGACGAAATTGCTAGTAAAGTAAGTATGACTATTCCCGCTTTTTGTAGATACTTTAAAAAGGCAACAGGAAAAACATTTACAAAATTAGTTAATGAGTATAGAGTGGTTCAGGCTACCAAATTATTATCCGAAAGTCAAAGTAGTATTACAGATATTTGCTTTGAGTGTGGTTTTAATAATTTTTCACACTTTAATAAGGTCTTTAATGATGTTGTAGGCAAAAGTGCTTCAAAATATAGAAGTGAAATAAAATCAATGGTTCAATAAGTTTAATAGTTTAGGCTATGGATGATAAAATAGAAGCTGCATTAAATTATTATAATTAAAAGCGGAACCAAATACTAAATCTAATAAACTCTAAAACAGATTTAACTGCAGAACAAATTATTGAGTTTGGAGAAGAAATGGCTATTTTAGAATATAAAATCACAGCTTTAGAAGTTGCAAAAGAAAATTAAGTTTTTATTTTTCACCTTCCCATTCTGCATAAAATTGCTTTAAAAAGGCGACCATATAATCATGACGTTTTTCTGCAATTCGCTTTCCGGTTTTAGTATTCATTTTATCCTTTAAAAGCAATAGTTTTTCGTAAAAGTGATTTACAGTTGGAGCTGTAGATTTTTTATATTCAGCTTTACTCATTTCTAAGTTAGGCTTAATCTCTGGATCATAAAGGGTTCTGTTTTTAAAACCACCATAATTAAAAGCACGTGCAATACCAATTGCTCCAATTGCATCTAAGCGGTCTGCATCTTGCACAACGTCTAATTCTATAGATTTAAAAGCTTGAGTGCTTCCAATATTAGAACTGTAAGAAATGTGTTCTATAATCTTAATAACATGGTCTATGGTTGCCGAGTCTACGTTATGGTTCAATAAAAATTCGCCAGCTATTTTTGGACCAATTGTAGAGTCTCCATTATAAAATTTACTATCTGCAATATCATGTAATAAAGCACCAAGTTTAACTACTAATTGATCTACACTTTCATTTCTAGAAATAAGTAAGGCGTTTTTATACACACGTCCTATATGAAACCAATCATGCCCACCCTCTGCATCTTTTAAAATGTCTTTGACAAACGCTTTTGTAGTTTTAATTAAATCATGGTTTGACATGCTTTACAATTTAGCAGGTTCGACCCATTTAAATTGAAAAGAATTTTCTGGAATTTTAATACGTTCTGCTAGACGTGTCATTCTTGCAGGAAGTTTCATTAAATAATCTCTTGCCTTTTCTGCTTCATCATTAAGGTCTGTGACTTTATCAATTTCCCAACGTTTAATAAGTTTGTCTAAAATATCTACATAATCTAAAGATGTATACACACCAATACGTTGTGCAGTATTAGAAAATTCTTCAAAAACACTACCTATTTTTTCTCCAGACTCTCTTAAGAAATGAGCAGGCATTGTAATTTTTTGTTTTATCATATAATGAAAAGCCATCATCATTTGACTTGGGTCAACTTTAAAAATACGCTCAACAAATTCGCAGTAAGCATGATGGTGTCTCATTTCGTCTCCTGCAATAATTTTACACATTCTACCTAATTGCTTATTACCACTACTCTTAGCAATTTTTGCTACTCTATTATGAGACACATAAGTTGCTAGTTCTTGAAAACTAGTATATACAAAGTTTTTGTAAGGATCACGACCAGTACCAATATCAAAACCATCAGCTATAAGGTGCTGTGTGGTTTGTTCAATCTCTTTCATGTTAACACGACCAGAAAGGTATAAGTATTTATTAAGCACATCACCATGACGGTTTTCTTCTGCTGTCCAATGTCTAACCCATTTAGACCAACCATTATTGTCTTTTTGGCCAACCCCTTCAACGTCCAAAAGCCAAGACTCGTAAGTTGGTAATGCTTCTTCAGTAATCATATCTCCAACCAAAACTACCCAAAAATCATATGGTAATTCTTTAGATAATTCTCTAATTTCTTTTACTTCTTCCAAAAAGTTATCACCTTCAGAATTTGGTAAAAAATCTGTTGGTTGCCAAATAGTTTCTGCAGGAATTAAATATTTTTGGATTAAAGATTCTACGTCTTTTTCCAAAAAATTCATGACTTCCAATCTTACATTTTTTAATGACATATGCTTAGGTATTAATGCTGCTTTTAATTGTAGTTTCTATGTGAATAAGTAGGTCTTCAGTAGTATCAAAATCACTTGATTTAACTGGCTTATGTGCAGTAAAAGTGATTTTATTACCTATTCCTAATGGGAATTTACCATAACGTAAATTTTTCCAAGAATTATTAATCGTTACAGGTATAATTACTGCACTAGGTATATACTTTATAAGTGTTTCTAGACCTTTTGTTTGAAAGGGTTTAGGTTTTCCGTCTCGACTTCTTGTGCCTTCAGGAAAAATAACTGCTGCACGATTAGTAGATTCTATATAATCTCCAAATTTTCTAATAGCAACAATCGCTTGTCTTGGGTTTTTTCTTTCTATTAAAGCAGAGCCTCCATGTCTTAAATTGTAGGAGACACTTGGTATGCCTTTCCCTAATTCTTTTTTACTTACAAATTTAACATGATGTTTTCTAAAATACCACATTAATGGTGGTATATCTGCCATACTTTGATGGTTTGATACAATAATTACGGGTTGAGAATTATCTAATGTATAAGGGTTTATAAACTGATGTGTAGATCCTAATAGGTTTACGCAACGCATTAAAAATAACTGTAAAATATCCACACTTTTTTTATGTGGTTGGTAACCAAACACGTTAAAGAAAACCCATTGTATTGGATGAAAAACAAGCAAACTTAATCCAAAGAAAAAGTAGTAAATACAGGATAAAGGATAAGCTAAAAGCTTTCTCATGATATAGTAAAGTAATTAGTATTCAAAAATAAAAAAACCATGATAAAAATCATGGTTTTTTATAAATACTTCTTGTGAAAATTTGGTGTTTCTAGCAATGCTCGTTATAAGCATCGACAAGGTTTTCTGCAATTAATTCTGCTGGTCTACCTTCAATATGATGACGTTCTAACATGTGTACTAATTCTCCGTTTTTAAACAAAGCCATACATGGCGAGCTTGGAGGAAAAGGTACCATGTGTGCTCTAGCTTGGTCAACTGCTTCTTTATCTACACCTGCAAAAACTGTTACAATATTGGTAGGTTTTTTAGCATTTGCTAAGCTCATTGAAGCTCCTGGTCTAGCGTTAGCAGCTGCACAACCACAAACCGAATTAACAACCACTAAAGTTGTGCCTTCTTTTGCAATTGCAGTATTTACTGCGTCAGCTGTATGTAATTCTTCAAAACCTACGTTAGTTAAGTCTTCACGCATTGGTTTTACTAATTCTGCTGGATACATATTTTGTAATTTTTTTTTATTTATAAATCTATTCTATACAAAGATAATCAAAAACCATGCAAAAATTATTATGGCTTGACCTTATAACACTTATGCTGTCATAAGGTCAGACTATCAGCTTTGTTTTTTGCACATAAGCGTGCACAAAAAAGGCTGTAGCTTCAATTGCAAAACACTTACAATTTCTTTCAAAATAGTATATATCAGTAATCCTTAACTAGTAATATAGAGCTTGTCGAAGTTCTAAATCTACCAACAACAGTAACTAACCAAAGTAAATGTATACTAACAAAGTAGTATCTTTACTTTTTTAAATAGAATATAATTTATGAGCGGATTAAAATGGATTGGTGCCACATTAGGATGGACATTAGGTGGTCCAATAGGTGCAATAATAGGATTAGCACTTGGTAGTATAGGTGATGCTATGTCTGATAAAGGTGGTTTTTTGTTAGGAGATGGAAAACTAAAGAACCAACAAAGACAGCAAGGAAGACAACCTAATTCTAGTACTAGACCAAATTACAGAACCCAACAACAACGTCGTGCACAAACCACATCTGGAGATTTTGAAGTTAGTTTATTGATTTTAGCATCTGTTGTAATAAAAGCAGATGGTGTACAAGATCAACGCGAACTTGATTTTGTGCGTAATAAATTTGTTGAACTATATGGTAAAGACAGATCCAACAAAGCGTTTAAGCTATTTAAAAATATAAGTAAACAAACCATCTCTACTAGTGATGTATGTAAGCAAATCCAACAAATGATGGATCATGCTGCGCGTTTACAACTGCTTCACTTTTTATTTGGTATTGCAAAAGCAGACGATATGGTTACCGATGATGAAGAAGATGAGATTAACCGTATCTCTAACTATTTAGGTATTAGTAGTCGCGACTATGCTAGTATAAAAGCCATGTTTTATAACAGTAGCGATAATGCTTATAAGATTTTAGAAAGCACTAAAGCAGCTACTGTAAATCAGATTAAAAAAGCGTATCGTACTATGGCTAAAAAATACCATCCAGATCGCGTTGAGCATCTAGGAGAAGAACATAAAAAAGGAGCAGAAGACAAATTTAAGCAAATCCAAAAAGCTTACGAGTATATACAGAAAGAGAGAGGGTTTTAAGGTTAGTTACTAGTATTGAGTTGTCAGTAAGCAGTAATTATCGAATTAGTTTAATAAGCTTGTCATTCCTTCGAAAGCAGAAATCCACAATTAATTCAAATTAATATTTAAAAAATATAGGAGACCTTTTTCAATTTTGACCATTAAAGAATAAAGATAATATATGAGCGATCTAAAAATATTAGAATTCTTTAAAACTGGTCAACGTGATAAAGCGTTTAAAGAACTCTATAAACTCTATCCTAAAATAGAGAAATTAATCCTATCTAAAGGAGGGAAAAAAGTAGATGCATCAGATGTTTTTCAAGAAGCGTTAATTATTTTAAATCGAAATTTAGAACAAACAGATTTTAAATTAACCGCTTCGTTTTACACTTATTTATATGCTGTATCAAGATTTGTCTGGAAGGACATGCAAAACAAATTTGCAAGTCAAGAACTTCATGATTTGAAAGCAGACGAAGTAAACTTATTTCAACATGTTTTAGAAGAAAAAAAATACCAGTTTGCCGAAAATGCTTTCAGGCAATTAGGAGTAAGATGTCAACAATTATTACAACTGTTTTATCACAACAAAAGGTCTTTTAAAGACATAGCCAATGTGATGCAATTTAAAAGTGAAAAAATTGCAAAAAATCAGAAGTATAAATGCTTGCAAAAAGCAAAAGACATCTTTAAAGAATCGTACCAATCTATTCAATCTTAATTTCTGCAATCATGGAAAATCACATCTCACAAATAGAATTAATCAATCAATATATAAACGAAAAACTATCTGAAACCGAAAGACAACGTTTTGAAAACCAATTACAATCAAACCCTGAATTTAACGCACTTTACCAAGAACAACTTACGTTTTTAGAAGGTTTAAAACGTGTACAATTAAAAGCTGAAATTAGGTCTGCAAAAAACAACTACATAACGACAAAATGGTTGAAAATTATTGTCTTACCAATTATAATAATTGGACTTGGTGTATTGTGTTATAGTTTGTTTATTAAAACAGAAACAACTACTGTTGTAGAACCAATAATTAATAAAACGGTTAATGTTTCAGATTCAATTAGTACTAAGAAGCAAGTTAAAAAAAGTGTTGATAGCGTCAATATTAAAGTCGAAAAAGAAGCTTTTTTAAAAGAAACTGGAGTTACAACTCTTTCAACTTCTAAAACAGAAACAACTGCTAGTCTGATACTAACAACAGAAGAAAAAAAGTTTGTAACTACCGATAGTTTAGGCACAGAAGAAAGCCTTAGTTCTAATTTAATCAGTTTTTATAAATCAGTTAAAAAAGAACCTCAAACCATTACATTTAATACAGAAAAACCTTTTTATGTTACTTGTAAAGAAGGGACTAGACTAACTATTCCAGCAAAATCTTTTGTTGATGTTAAAACCGGAAAACTAGCTAGAGGCACAATTAATTTAGAAGTCACAGAATATTATAAATTATCTGATATGTTACTAAGTAATTTAAGCACAAAATCTGATGATAAACAATTAGAAACAGGAGGTATGTTGTATGTTGAAGCTAATAAAAATGGAGGTGATTTAAAGCTCAAATCAGATAAGAGAATAAATATTCAATTTCCTGATAAACGAAAAGATAGTATGCAATTATTCTCTGGAGAGGAAAAAAATAATAGCATTAATTGGAAGCTTCAAAGTAATAATCTAAAACGTGTTGCTCCAACACAAACAGATTTGTTAACTGAAGAAGTAGATGTACAAGTACCAATTAATCTAGTAGAAGAACCACCTATTTTTCCTGGTTGTGAAAACGAAACTAAAGAAGAAAAAATAAAGTGTTTTAGCGACGCAATAGACAGAATTGTAAAGAAAAATTTCAATAATGATTTTGCAGAAGAATTAAATTTAAACGGAAAGTATCGTATTACAGTTTCTTTTGTAGTGAATAAAGAAGGAAAAATAGACGAAATAGTTGCTAGAGCGTCTCACACCAAATTAGTAGAGGAAGCGGTTAGGGTTGTAGAGCTACTTCCGCAAATGATACCTGCTAAACAAAGAGGTTTTAACGTAATAGTACCTTATTCGTTTCCTATAACTTTTCAAATAGGAGAAAGTACAAAAACGAATAATACTTCTTCGATATCTTTTAGAGGAGAAACTCAATTTGAAAAACAGATGGAAGAGCGATTAGCTAGTAAAGATAGTGTTGCTATAAGGGAAATTACGGACGAAGAATATACACGTTACGCTTTTACAACTTCTAATTTAGGTTGGATAAACTGTGATCGTTTTGTCAGAGTAAAAAACAAAACAAAATTTAAACTAAAAATAAAAAATGCAAAAGGAGCAGATGTCAAACTAGTTTTTAAATCGATTAGCTCTATTTTACCAAGTAAAAAACGAGGTGTTTTTACAGATTTTGGAGATGTACCAGCAAATGAAGAAGTGGTTTTAATAGCTATTAAAAAAGTAGAAGACAAGTTGTTTTTAGGTATTAAAGAAACCACAACAAAACCAATTGATGAATTAGATTTAGACTTTAAAGAAGTTAGTGTTGATAAGTTGAAAGCAGAATTTCAAGCTTTGAATAAAGACTTTAATTAATATAATTTTAGACCTCACTGGTTTTTAAAATCTGTGAGGTCTTTTTAATAAAAATCTATCCTCTAAACAAAAAGAAATCATCTTTCATATCCTCAATTTGCGCATCTTCATTTGTAATAATATAATCTATTGCTTTAGAGGTAAATGCATCACCTTTTTTGGTTAATGATACCACATCATTATTAATTACAATCATGTTGTTTTTTAAGGCTAATTCCAATACAGTTTTAGCTCTTACTTTTTGCCAATTAATATGCTCGCGCAAATGGTTGACATGTCGTTCTTCGGTTTCGTTATGGTTTTTTAAATGCAATAAAAAGGTTAATAAGGACACTTCTGTACGTTGTTGTTTTTCGCGATACATTACTGCAATAACACCTTTGTTTGGTGCAAATAAGTACACCATTAAGAATAATAAACCTAGCATAGTTGTAATAGAGCCAGCAATAGACGCATCTAAAACATGCGCTAACCAATAACCCGAAATAGCACTAAACACACCAAATAGTATGGATAAGCCTAACATCTTTTTTAAATCTGTGGTCAGTAAATAAGCAGTAGCAGCGGGTGCTATCATTAGTGCTACAACTAAAATAGCACCAACCGCATCAAAAGCACCAACTGTGGTTACCGATGACACACTCATTAATCCATAATGAATTATTGCTGGCGAAAATCCTAAAGAAGCAGCCAATCCTTTATCAAATGTGCTAATCTTTAATTCTTTAAAAAAAGCAAAAAGTAAGAGTAATGTCACAATCAAAATACAGCTAATAATCCATAAAGATTTTGGGCCTACATCAACACCCGAAATTAGTAACCTGTCAAAAGGTGCTAAAGCAAGCTCGCCAACCAAAACAGCATCTATATCAATATGTACATCATTAGCTTTTTTAGAAATCATTATAACACCAATACTAAAAAGCGCAGGAAAGACCAGACCAATCGCTGTGTCTTCTTTTACTAATCCTGTTTTTTGGATATACTCTACTAAGACTACTGTTATGATTCCGGATAATGCAGCTAAAAGAATTAGTAAAGGCGAATTTAAATCTTGAGTTATAAAAAAGCCAATGACAATTCCTGGTAAGATAGAATGGCTTATAGCATCACTTATCATTGCCATTTTACGTAGTACTAAAAACGTACCTGGAATAGCACAAGCAATTGCAACTAAGCTCGCAATAAGCTGTATTTCTATTTGAGCGCTATTCATCTTCTATCGATTTTTTTGTATAAAGGTTTGCTGCAGTTTCAAAACCAGTTTCGGTAAGACTCCACATATTCCCTTTTAATGTTACATAGTTGTTTTCTACTAATTTCTGAAGGGTTTTACGCGTAAAACCTTGAAAATTATTTAATAATTTAATGGCATGAGGATGTGCTATATTATCATGTGTTTTTGCAATTTGGTGCATAAACGCTAAGGTTTTATGAAGCTCTAAATCGCGTCTATTTTTTATAAATCTAATTTGTTTAAATAATAAGCCTCTACTTGGAGAAAAGACAAATGAAAACACCACAAAAACAGAGGCAACAAGTACAATAACAGGACCTGTAGAAAGGTTGGTTGTGCTAGCGCTAATTGCTGTGCCAAACACACCAGAAAACGCACCAAAAAGAGCTGCTAAAAACACCATTTTTGACAGGCTGTTTGTCCATTGTCTTGCAGCAGCAGCAGGTGCTAAAAGCATAGCGCTCATTAAAACTACACCAACAGTTTGAAGTCCTAAAACAATAGCTAAAACAATAAAACTGGTAATTAAAACATCAATAGCTTTGGTATTAAAACCAAGCGTTTTAGTGTAATCTGCATCAAATAGTAAGATTTTAAATTCTTTCCAAAATAGTAATAAAACA
>JALZUT010000210.1 GCA_023300575.1 Olleya sp. | reverse complement strand
GCTTCTTTTAATCCTAAACCAGTTAATTCTTTAACTAATTTTACAACAGCTAACTTAGCGCCACCTGCTGCTTTTAAGATTACATCAAATTCAGTTTGTTCTTCAGCAGCTTCACCACCAGCAGCAGCTCCACCAGCAGCAACCGCTACTGCAGCAGCAGCAGGTTCGATACCATATTCATCTTTTAAAATAGTAGCTAACTCATTTACTTCTTTAACTGTAAGGTTAACTAATTGTTCTGCGAAATCTTTTAAATCTGCCATTTTTCTATCGTTTTAATAATTTTTTAATTTAATATATAATTGTAAAAGTGCGTACTTTTTAAATTATCCTTCTTTTTGAGATAATGTTTTTAAGATACCTGAAAGTGTTCCTCCACTAGATTTAAGAGCTGAAATAACATTCTTAGCTGGCGACTGCAATAATCCTACAATCTCTCCAATTAACTCTTCTCTAGACTTGATGTCTACTAACATATCTAACTGGTCGTCTCCTAAATAAACTGCTTCTTCAATAAAAGCACCTTTTAATAAAGGTTTTTCAGATTTTTTTCTGAATGCTTTGATTAATTTAGCTGGAGCATTTCCAGTTTCAGAATACATCACAGATGTATTTCCTTTTAATATTGATGGTAAGTCTCCAAATTCTCTATCTGAAGCTTCCATTGCTTTTTCAAGTAATGTGTTTTTAACAACAGCTAACTTAATGTTTGCTTTAAAACAAGCACGACGTAAGTCTGAAGTTGTTCCTGCATTTAAACCAGAAATATCTGCTATGTAGATATTTGAATTATCGGCTAATTGTGCAGTTAGTTCTTTAATTACTTGTGATTTTTCTTCTCTAGTCATAATATAAAGTGTTTAACTACTTAACCTATTTTAGTATCTACAGCTATACTTGGACTCATTGTAGAAGACATAAAAATGCTTTTTACATAGATACCTTTTGATGCAGTTGGTTTAAGTTTCATTATTGTTGTTAATAATTCATTTGCGTTACCTTCAATTTTATCAGCACTAAAAGATGCTTTACCAATTGAAGCGTGTACAATACCAGTTTTATCAACTTTAAAGTCAATTTTACCAGCTTTTACTTCTGTAACAGCTTTAGCAATATCCATAGTTACTGTACCTGTTTTTGGGTTAGGCATTAGACCACGAGGACCTAATACACGTCCTAAAGGACCTAATTTACCCATTACACTTGGCATAGTAATAATAACATCTACGTCTGTCCAGCCACTTTTAATTTTGTCTAAGTATTCTTGTAATCCAACATAGTCGGCACCAGCTTCTTTAGCTTCTGCTTCTTTGTCTGGAGTTACTAATGCTAATACTTTAACATCTTTACCAGTACCATGAGGAAGAGATACAACGCCTCTGACCATTTGATTAGCTTTTCTAGGATCTACTCCTAAACGAATTGCTAAATCTATTGATGCATCAAATTTTGTGTTTGTAATTTCTTTAATTAATGCTGAAGCTTCTTGAACAGAGTATACTCTATCCTTTTCTATCTTTGCTACAGCTTCTTTTTGTTTTCTTGTTAATCTTGCCATTTTAAAATCTTTTTAGGTTAATTTGGTGCATCACCACCTTTAACGGTTATACCCATAGATCTTGCAGTACCAGCAATCATCTTCATTGCAGAGTCAATTGTAAATGCATTTAAATCTACCATTTTATCTTCTGCAATAGTTTTGACTTGATCCCAAGAAACTTTTGCTACTTTCCTTACGTGTGGTTCACCTGAACCTTTTTTTATTTTGGCCGCTTCTAATAATTGAACTGCTGCAGGTGGCGTTTTAATAACAAAGTCAAATGACTTGTCTTTATATACTGAAATTACCACTGGTAATACTTTACCAGCTTTATCTTGTGTTCTTGCATTAAACTGCTTACAGAACTCCATGATATTAACTCCAGCAGCACCTAAAGCGGGTCCAACCGGTGGCGACGGATTCGCTGCACCTCCCCTAACTTGTAGTTTAACTACTTTTCCTAATTCTTTTGCCATTTTAAATAATTTAGTTTTATGTTCTTATTAAGTGGAAGCTTAATGAACACGTATCTTTATGTAACAATTATTAAACTTTTTCTACTTGCATATAACTTAACTCTAGTGGTGTTTTTCTTCCGAAAATCTTAACCATTACTTCAAGTTTACGCTTCTCTTCATTTATATTTTCTATTGTACCATCAAATCCGTTAAATGGACCATCAATAACTTTTACTGTTTCTCCTTTAGTAAAAGGTATTGCTACATTAACATCTCCATCTGTAGATAATTCATCTACTTTACCTAACATTCTGTTAACTTCAGATTGTCTTAATGGTAATGGATCCCCTCCTTTTGTTGCACCTAAAAAACCAATAACGTTAGTTATTGATCTAATTATATGAGGCACTTCTCCTGTTAAATTAGCTTTTATCATAATGTAACCTCTGAAATAAACTTTTTCTTTATTTATTTTCTTTCCGTTACGAATCTGTACAACATTTTCTGTAGGCACTAAAACTTGCTCAACATAATCTTCAAGTCCAAGCCTTGCTATTTCATTTTCAATATAAGTCTTGATTTTATTCTCTTGACCACTTACTGCTCTAACAACGTACCATTTTTTTTCTCCTACTTCAGCCATAATGATATATTAACCTGTTATTAGATTGAAGTATTGACTTATTACTTTACTGAACACAGTATCAATTCCCCATATTGCTAGAGAAAAAACAATAGAAAAAACAGCTACTAGAATCGTTAGACTTTGTGCTTCTGCCCAAGGTGTCCAGCTTACGTTGTTTTTCAACTCTCCGAATGATTCTTTTATGTAATTTACTATTCCAGCCATATTCTATATTTTTATGTCTACCAAATGACATTTTTTAATTTTTATACTAAAAAGCTTTAACCACTTTTTAATTTGCACGGGTTGAGAGACTCGAACTCCCGACACCTGGTTTTGGAGACCAGTGCTCTACCAACTGAGCTAAACCCGTAAATATAAATCAAGGCGCTTCGTAAAACAAAGCACCTTAATTATATATTAATTAGACTTTAAATTAGTCTAAAATCTCAGTAACCTGACCAGCTCCAACTGTTCTACCACCTTCACGTATTGCGAAACGCAGTCCAACATTCATTGCTATTGCTTGAATTAACTCAACATGAATTGTTAAGTTATCACCAGGCATAACCATCTCTACTCCATCAGGTAATGCAATGTTTCCTGTTACGTCAGTTGTACGAACGTAGAACTGAGGACGGTAATTATTATGGAATGGAGTGTGACGTCCACCTTCTTCTTTTTTAAGGATATAAACCTCAGCTTTAAACTTAGCGTGTGGTGTTACAGAACCTGGCTTACAGATTACCATACCTCTAGAGATTTGAGACTTCTCAATACCTCTTAATAAGATACCAGCATTATCACCAGCTTCACCTCTATCTAATATTTGACGGAACATTTCAATTCCTGTAATAGTAGATGTTAATTTTTCAGCACCCATACCGATAATCTCTACAGGATCTCCTGTATTACCAATACCAGTTTCAATACGACCTGTAGCAACAGTACCACGACCTGTAATTGAGAATACATCTTCAATAGGCATTAAGAAATCTTTATCAACTTCTCTTAATGGCTCTTCAATCCATGCATCTACTTCTTTCATTAATTCTAGCACTGTATCTACCCATTTTTGCTCACCATTAAGTGCACCTAAAGCAGAACCCGATACTACAGGTCCGTTATCACCATCATACTCATAGAATGATAATAATTCACGAACTTCCATGTCTACTAATTCTAAAAGCTCTTCATCATCAACCATATCCACTTTATTTAAGAATACTACGATTCTTGGGATACCTACTTGACGACCTAATAGGATGTGCTCACGAGTTTGTGGCATTGGACCATCTGTAGCAGCAACTACTAGTATAGCACCATCCATTTGCGCAGCACCTGTCACCATATTCTTCACATAATCGGCGTGACCTGGACAGTCAACGTGTGCGTAATGACGATTCTCTGTAGCATACTCTACGTGAGATGTATTAATTGTTATACCTCTTTCTTTTTCCTCCGGAGCGTTGTCAATTTGATCGAAATCTTTTGCTTCTGAATAACCTGCATCAGCTAATACTTTAGTAATAGCAGCAGTTAAAGTTGTTTTACCGTGATCTACGTGTCCAATTGTACCAATATTTAAGTGTGGTTTTGAACGATCGAAAGTTGCCTTTGCCATGTTTTAATAATTTAATCTTAGTTATATAATAATATTAGTGTATTCTATTTTTTACTCTATTCTGTAGAGCCAATGACGGGATTTGAACCCGTGACCTCTTCCTTACCAAGGAAACGCTCTACCCCTGAGCTACACCGGCGTAAAGTTTTTTTGTTCCTCTGTTTATAATACAATATTATAAATAAAAGAAGAGATTTCTGCTTTTACAGAAATTTTAGAGCGAGAGACCGGGTTCGAACCGGCGACATTCAGCTTGGAAGGCTGACGCTCTACCAACTGAGCTACTCTCGCATTCTTTAATTTAAATTTCACTTAACAAAACTATCTATTACCTCTTTTGGTAAATTACTAGAAAAAATTACTTCATTTTGCACAGTGGTCCGCTTGGGTAAACCCAAACCAAAACTTCAAATCACAATTTTATAATTGTTTATTTAAATTTTTGTGGGGAGAGCAGGATTCGAACCTGCGAAGACGTAGTCAGCAGATTTACAGTCTGCCCTCGTTGGCCGCTTGAGTATCTCCCCAATTTTTAAATTTTTCAATCTATTAAAGAACTTAGTAAAGCTAAATTAAGTTTTAATCAATTTTTCTTTATTTAAGAGCCGATGGAGGGACTCGAACCCACGACCTGCTGATTACAAATCAGCTGCTCTAGCCAGCTGAGCTACATCGGCTTTTTGATGCTATTTTTAGTTATAAAAAAAGCCCGCTATTTCTAACGGACTGCAAATGTAAATATAAATTTATTTATTCAAAACATTTTTTTCAAAAATATTTTAAAATTTCTCCCTTAATTTTTGTTTTCGTTTTTTTAATTGTCGTTGTAATGTTGCAACTGCTGTATCTACACCTTCTTCAAAAGACTTGCATTGCTTTTTAACCACCAGACTTTCTCCAGGAATATTTAGTTTAGCTTCAAATATTTTATTGATTTTATCGCTTGTGTTCTCTACTTTTAAATATACTTCTGATTGTATGACCTTATCGAAATATAATTCTAATTTATTCATTCTCTGCTGAATGAACTCTATTAGTTTCGGATCTGCATTAAAATTTACTGCTTGAGTGTTTACCTTCATACTTTTGGTTTTTGTGGTTAAACATTTATTTTTTACTTCTAGGATGTGCTTTTTTGTATACTTTTTTCAACTCTGATATACTATTATGAGTGTATACTTGTGTTGCTGCTAAACTAGAATGTCCTAATAGTTCTTTTACTGCGTTAAGTTCTGCACCTTGGTTTAATAAGTGTGTTGCAAATGAGTGTCGTAAAATATGGGGGCTTTTTTTTACTTTACTAGACGCTATACTAAAATATTGATTTATAATTCTATAGACAAGGGTTTCATAAACTTTAACACCTTTTTTAGTTAAAAACAGAACGTTCACATCCTTAATTACTGCTAATTTACTTCTATGTTCTTGATACGTTTTAATACTTTTTAATACCATATCTAATAACGGAATGACACGTTCTTTATTTCGTTTTCCAAGAATCTTAATGGTTTTATTACCAAAGTCAATGTCTTTAAGTTTAATATTTATTAGCTCTATGCGTCTTATTCCTGTTGAATAGAATAGTTCTATGATTAGTTTGTTTCGTAATCCTTCAAAATTATTTTCATGTTGTATTTCATCTAAAACACTATTTACTTCTTGCTCTGAAAAAGGTATCTGAATTTTTTTACTAATTTTTAATGCCTTATGTTTTGAAAGCGGGTTGATTTCTACTTCATTAATCTTTAAAAGAAATTTATAGAAGCTATTTAGAGCTGAAACTTTTCTGTTGATACTTCTATTTGCTATTTTTTGTTCTACCAAAGCTACTATCCAAGTTCTTATCTGTGCATAGTTGACTTCTTTGATTGTATTTGTTTGGTCTTCGGATTTTAGAAAGCATAAAAATGATTCTACATCTTTTTTATATGCATTGACAGTTAGCTCTGAATATTTTTTTTCGAGCAATAGATAATCTAAAAAAGCTTTTAAAAGCATGAATTACGTCTAGTACCAACTACAACTTATAATTGATGTTATTTATAAAGATACAATCTTTGTTTAAATACTCACTCTAATATAAAAATCCCACTAAATTTAGTGGGATTTTTCATCAATATGAAACAGCTTACTTCATTTCTGAAAATAATAAGCAGCTTTAATTATTTTTCTTTAAATAATGAGGAACGTTTAGTTAAGTCATCAATTAATTTCTCATCTTCTTCACTTTCTAAAAGTGTATTATAGTTTTCCCAGAACTCTTTATTATATGGTTTAGGTGAAAATATATCTGCATCCCATTTTTTAGTTAAGCTTTCGACTATTTTTTCTTCATCTAAAACGATCTCTGTAAATAGGATTTCTTGAATTGTATAATAGTAACGTTCTTCTTTATTGTAGCGTTCTTTTTCTACGTCGCTAACTTTTCCTTCTGTTTTATAACCTACGTTTACTAATTTTGGTGTTTCGTAATAAATGTAATTTGGATACATTTTACCTTCATACTCCATGTAAGTCATGACTAACTTATGGTTAAGTTGCGTACCAAACAAAGATTTACTTCTTGTTTTTTGAGCTGGTGAAGCTGCTACTAAATTGTACTCGATTTTTTTGATAGCGAAAGTATCCCAATAAATATATAACCATCCGTTTGCTATATAGCCATCATTAAAGATTCCTTTGGTTTCTAAATTGATAAAATCTTGACTTTTATCAATTTGTATTTTATAAATTTTTCTGCCATCATCAACTAATACTGTATCTAGTTTAAATTGGTGATTCTCTAGCATATCGCTACCAAATAAGGCACGCTTCATGTTAACATTTCTAACTATATTAAGCTTTCCTTTAAATAAATTTTTAAGTCCGTTAACTCTAGTGTCATTCCATTTAATAGCTTTAACTAAAGATTTGGTTGCAATGGTATCTCTATTTAAGTTTTTAAGTTTTAGATTTACTCTTGTTTTCTCTTTTAGGTAAGCAGAATAAGAGAACAAACTGTCTACGTCACGTAAGTCGTAGCTTTTTCTAACTTCGTCTACATTAATTTTTAAGTTTCTTTTTGCTCCTGATACAAAACTAGAATCGTATAGCGTAATGGCACTTTCTATTAACCATTTAAACTCTTTTGTATTGCGTTCTTTATGTCTAAGAAATCCTTTTTGAAGGTATGGTAATTCAGGAAGATTAACTTCTAGTTTTTCTATTGCACGTTGTACAATCTCGTTTCCTGTTTTTGGTCTAGGTACTGCTTCTAAGACGACTTCATCTAATGACGCAACATCTTCCTCTAAAAAAACATCTAAAGTATTATCAAATTGATCAACTGGTGTTTTATAACTTTTAAAACCGATTGATGAAACAACCAATGTATCTTTTTCAAACTCCTTTGGTACGTTTAATGCAAACTTACCGTCTGCATTGGTAATGGTACCTATTGTGGTATTTTGGATGTATATACTAGCATTTTCAATTGGTAATAAATTAATAAAATCTACAACCTTATTTTTAAGTTCTTTTTGCGAAAATGCGCTTAAACTAATTAAAAGTATTAGTGCTGTAAGTGCGTTTTTAATTTGAGTGCGTTTCATTTGTATTATATTTATTTATAGCTGTATTAACCTTTACCGTCAATTACCATTTTGGTAAAAATGTTATTCAATTTTCGCTAAAATAATAATTTAATAGTTAAGTTGCTGGTTTATAATCCTTACCGTCAATTATCATTTTGGCGATAATCTCTCTTAAAATTTCAGAAGTACCACCACCTATTGGTCCTAGTCTACTATCACGCAATAGTCGTGCCAATGGATACTCTTCCATATAACCATAACCACCTAAAAACTGAAGACAGTCATATATAACCTCATCTGACATCTTAGTTGATTTTAATTTAGACATCGTTGCTTCTTTAACAACATAGTCTCCTTTATCTAATCTAAACGCTACTGCGTAATTAAATGTTTTACAAATTTCCATATCTGCATAATGGTCTGCAAGTTTATGTCTTAATGCTTGAAAACGGTCAATTGTTTTTCCAAACGCTGTACGTTGTGACATGTAATCTAAGGTGTATTCTAAAGCAAATTCTGCTCTAGCGTGTGCATTAATTCCCATTATTAATCTTTCGGAAGCAAAGTGTTGCATAATGTATGCAAACCCTTTATTTTCTTCTCCCATCAGGTTAGAAGCTGGTATAGTAACATTATCAAAAGCAATTTCTCCGGTATCTGAAGCTCGCCATCCTAATTTATCTAGTTTGGTTGCTGATACACCTGGAGTATCTCTGTCTACTAAAAATATGCTAATTCCTTTATTACCAAGTTCTGGATTAGTTTTGGCTGCAATAATTAAATAATCGCTATACACACCATTTGTTATGAATGTTTTAGAACCATTTATTACATAATTATCTCCTTTTTTAACTGCAGTTGTACGCATTGCTGCGACATCACTTCCTCCAAAAGGTTCTGTGATGCACAAACACCCTATCATATCTCCTGCAATACTAGCACTTAAGTATTTTTGCTTTATGTCTTCGCTTCCCTCTGCTTTAAGATGTGTCATTGCCAAATAAGTATGTGCCCAAATAGCAGCTGCAAAACCACCTGAATTTACACATTGCAATTCTTCTAACAAAATAACCATGTAGAAAATATCCAAATCCATTCCGCCATACTTTGTTGGGTAACTTATTCCAAAAAAGCCCATATCACCAAACTTCTTCCAAATAAAGCGTTCTATTTGTCCTGTTTTCTCCCATTTATCGATGTGAGGTACGACTTCTTTTTGCAAAAAATCTTTTAAACTTTCTCTAAACAATTGGTGCTCTTCATTGAAGTACATTCCTGTCATATCTTCTTATTTTGGTGTGTTTTAATCTAGTTGTAAAGATAGTTTAATTATCTCTAATTTTTTTATCGGGAAATCTATAACTTTTGTTAATTCTTCTAAAGACTTAAACCCATCGCGAAGTGTGCGTTGTTCTATTATATTGTGAGCAACCTCATAATCTATATATTTGATTGTAACAAGTTGTGCTTTAGTAGCAGAATTAAGTGCTACTTTTTGTATTACTCTTGGTGTTTTTATAGCGAAATTATCTTGTACATTTTGAATTACCTCTGGAGTTAAACCATATATTTCTTGCAATTCTATAAAACTATTAAAGCCATTTACCTTTGTCCTATATTTTATAATTTGTTCTGAAAGCGCAGGACCAATACCATATACTTTTTTAAGCTGTTTTGCAGAAGCTGTATTAATATCTGATTTTTGCGTTTTGGTTTTAGGTGAATTTGAAAAGGACTTGTTAAATGTTTGTTGCTTTGGTTTTGGATTGGTTACCCAATCTGGAAATTTAAAGTAAGGTGAAATAGCTGCTAAAAGTGAATCTGAAACCTTAGTGACTTGCTGAAACTGGTTAACAGAGTTAATCCATTTATCTTGCTTCCTGAATGTTAGTAGTCTATCAATTTCATTATTAGTCATACCTAATGTATAGCCTTTATAATCGGTTATAAAATTAGGGTTAAAAGGATAGATTTTTGGTTTACGATTTTCAATTTCTATAGCTTTGAGCGAATCAATTTGAGTTACAAAACTTAAAACTTCATCTTGATCAGAAACGACATCAATCTTATCATCCATTAATTTGGGTAATACAAAATGATAAAACCCTTGAATTAAAAGAATAATTAGTAGTAATAGAAAAATCCCATTTCGTTGTTGCTTACTGAACTTGAAATGGGATTTTACATTTTTCATTTTTTGAAAAATTACATTATGCTTTTTTAGTTTTTATAGCTTTCAAGTATCTATTTAACTCATCTTTTACTTTTGGAGCTAATATTACTAATCCAACCATGTTAGGAACCATCATTGCAAAAATCATGGCGTCTGAGAAGCCAATAACTGATCCTAAACTAATTGCTGCTCCAACAATAACAAATAAACAAAATAATATTTTATATGCATATTCAGCTTTCTTAGTTCTTCCAAATAAATAAGCCCAACCTTGGTAACCATAATAAGACCAAGAAATCATTGTACTAAAAGCAAATAAAACTACAGCTATTGTTAAGATATATGGAAACCAAGATATTGCAGATTCAAATGCTCCTGAAGTCAATAAAATCGCTTGTGCATCATCTAATCCTGCATTAGCAGCAGTAACGTTACCAGTAATGATTAAAACTAAAGCTGTCATTGTACAAACGACAACTGTATCAATAAATGGTTCTAATAAAGCTACCATACCTTCACTTGCTGCATATTTTGTTTTTACAGCAGAATGTGCAATAGAAGAAGATCCAATACCTGCTTCATTAGAAAAAGCTGCACGTCTAAACCCTTGAACTAATACCCCAATTGCTCCACCTGCAACACCTTCTGGGCTAAATGCACCATTAAATATTTGTAAAAAAGCATCACCAACCATATTATAATTTAAGAAAATAACAAATAAAGAAGCTAAGACGTAAATCACAACCATAAATGGTACTATTTTATCTGTTACTTTAGCAATTTTTTTAATTCCTCCTATAATTACTATACCTACTAAAATAGCCATTACTAAACCAAATGCCCATCTGTAACCATGAATAAATGATTCTTCACCACCTGTCATATGTTCAAATAACTGAGCTGCTTGGTTTACTTGAAACATGTTTCCACCTCCAAAAGAACCTCCAATTACAAAGATTGCAAATAACACAGCTAATACTTTACCTAAACCTGTAAGACCTTTTTCTTTTAAACCTTTGGTTAGATAGTACATTGGACCTCCAAAAACCACTCCGTTTTCATCAACATCCCTATATTTAACACCTAAGGTACACTCTACAAATTTTGAAGCCATTCCTAAAAATCCAGCTACAATCATCCAAAATGTTGCACCTGCACCACCAATAGACACTGCAATTGCAACTCCTGCGATATTACCTAAACCAACAGTTGCAGATAAAGCTGCAGTTAGTGCTTGAAAGTGACTTACTTCTCCTTCTGCATCTTCAACTTTTATTGTTTCAATTGCATCTCCACCTGGCGTTGCATCTCCTGCTCCTTCAAAAGAGCCATGAGCTTCGTCTACATGATCATACTTACCTCTAACAATATTTATAGAAGTAAAGAAACCTTTAAAATTTATAAACTTAAAATATATTGTAAAATAAAGTGCTCCTAAAATTAATGGAAACAACACCCAAAATACTTTAACACCTCCACCAAAATCTATTTGATAAAATATAAAACTTACAAACCAACCTGTAGCATCTCCAAATTTTTCGTCTATAAGTTGATCCATTCCTTTATCTTGAGCAAAGGTTAATAATGGTAGTATTAATGTTAAAATTGAAAGAAGATATTTCTTCATAATTAAATTATTTGTTAGTTACGTATTTAGTTTAAGGATAGCAAGATGCAAAAAAATGCTGAGTTTTTAAAAGAAAAGCTGTTAAATACTAAATTAGTCTAGACTAAAAATAGTATTTAGTTTTTGAATTTGTTCTGGTCGACCAAGCACAATTACCTTAGAGTTTGGTACTAATTGTATTTTGGCTTCCGGATTAACAAGGTACTCACCATTTCCGTTTTTAAATCCAATTACTGTACAACCTGTTTTACGACGTAAGTCTAAGTCTTTAATAGTCTTAAGACCTGTTTTAGGATTATATAATTTTTCTACTTGTACTTCTTCTATATTTACCTCACCAACTATAGCTAGGTTATCTATAAACTCAATTAAATCTGGCACAACCACTAAAGACGCCATATGGTCGCCTCCAATACGGTCTGGTAAAATCACATTATTTGCTCCTGCTAGTTTTAGTTTTTCGTAAGACGTTTCTTGAGAAGCACGACTTATAATTTTTAAATTGTTATTTATTTGTCTTGCAGAAAGCACTACAAATAAATTATCTGCATCATTTGGTAAAGCCGAAATCAAAGTACTTGCTCTATGTATTCCTGCTAATAGTAACACCTCATCTTCATTTGCATTACCATAAATAAAGGGCGTATTGTCATCTTCAAATTTTTCGATAACCTCTTTATTTTTTTCAATAATAACAAAAGATTTTTTGTGTGATTTTAGTTTTTTAGCAGCTTGTTTTCCGTTTCTACCGTAACCACAAATAATAATATGATTGGAAAGACTGTTAATTTTTTTCTGCATTTTCTTTTGTTTTAGTTCTTCAAGATTACTTTTACTTAATATAAACTCGGTAATAACTGTTAAGGCATAACCTAAAATTACAACACTTGTTAAAATTAAAAATATAGTAAAGATTTTTGCTGTATCATCTAAGGGGTGTACCTCTCCAAAACCAACTGTAGTAATGGTGATTACAGTCATATACATGGCATCTACCCAACTAAGATTAGACATAATCTTAAAGCCCAAAACACCAACAAGCATTAATAAAATTAATAATGCAATTGCTGTATAAATTTTAGATCTATATACTGTAATTAAGGGATTGGTCATAGCATTAAAGATCAAACACTGATGAGCGTTTTGTATACACAATATCTTTTATACGTATCCAAAATGCTAAAAATAAATACAATGCAAAACCAAAACCTAAAGTAGCAAATGTCAAGTACATAAAACTAGTACGCACCACATTTGCTCTAATACCTAAACGGTCTGCAATGCGCTGACAAACGTGGTAGCCCCGCTTTTGAAAATAGTGTAATGGTTTGTATAAAAATTGCATACTGCAAGGTAATAAAAGGTTTTTGACTATAAAACCTTAAGATTGACATTCTTTTTATTTTAGTTAAACTTTTCTGACTTTAATTGTTACAAAATTAAAGCCACCTTCCTTTTAAAAGAAAAGAGTTGTTTAGGTGTCACATTAGACTTGAGTTAGTATTGTGTTACCAATTGCACATTTTAAGCATTGGTTTTTATCGCAGTATTCATTTTTAAGCTGAAGAATTGCTTGACTTTGTAAAGCGGATTTAGTAGTTACTTTTAATGTTTTAAACTTGTCTACAATACTATTCTTCTCTGTTTTTAACTGCTCTATTAATTGGATGATACTATCATCTATAGATTTACCTTGAGATTTTGCATAGCAGAATTTAAGCGGAATAATAGTATTGATTAACAACAAATCCACAAATGACTTAGTAATCTGCTTTTTTGTTTCTTTTGAAACTTTACTAAACGTATAATGCGTCTTCCAAAACTGAGAAGTGCTGACTGAAAATAACTTATAAAAATCCTCTACTTTATCTACTTCTATAACTGCTGAAAACAAATTTTGATGCAAATGATATAGATTAGCTAATTGCGACACTCTAATTGTTGGAAAATTTGGTGGACGTAATCTAAAAAACTGAAACTGTGCTACTCCTCTATTATCTAAACTAAATTTTTGTTTTAGAAATTTAAAATCTTTTTGAAGGTTTTGATAATATGAGTCTTGCACGTCGTAGTCTTCTAATAAATTGGCTTGGCCAAAAAACAAAGCTTCCAAACTTTGTAGATTACTTTGCAGTTTCCTTACTATTGAAAAATCAAAACTATTAGCCAAATCTAAAAAAGATTCGCCATTAACTTTTAAACCAAAATTTTTAGCTAATAATTTAAACAAAACTGCTTCCCAATTGTTATTGGATGCTTTTAAAATAGTTTCAATTTCTTTTGCTTTGCGTTCTAAACGTTCAAAATACAAACGCTCTAGCCAGTTATTAACTATAAAAGGATTGATTTCTTTAATAGTGTTTTCGCAATTAATCCAAGTTTGAGTACTATTAAATAATTTATGGTAATTATTTAATGCTTCTTTAGATACATAATCTTTAAGCTCTAAGGTTGGGATTTGGGTATTATCTTTTCTAAAAATGTCCGAATCATGTTCCCAAACGACATGCAAAATAACGTTATCATAATTAACATCAACTTCATGATTGTGCACAAACCAGTCACTAGATTTTATATGAATTTCTACATTTCCTGCCCAAAGCTGCTCATTAATTTGGAGTTTTGCATTAAAAAAATCTGGTCCAGCATTATGGTTATGCGAGCCTACTTCTTTTAAAATTATAGTTTGGCTAGATGTAGTTTTAAGATTTGAGTGCTCAAATTTTTTATGTTTCCAGAGGTAATGTAGAAAGTCTTCTTGCATGGTTTAAAAGTAAGAAATTTTGAGAATTTAAAATTTGAATTTATTAGGATTTTTTTACTTTGCTCAGAATGATATAATAACCCCTTAATTTATGTAGACTTAATATTATAAATGTTAAAAAAGGAGTTAACAACTATTTATCAAACTATTAATACAAAGTAGTTCTTCTTATTAAATTTAGTGCATTATAAATAACTAATTATTTTAGACTAATGGCAAAAATTACAAAAGTAGGTGGTAAAGACACTTTAACACCATCATCAAATAATCAAACAATCTTTACACCAAGTAAAGAAAGCGCATCAAAAGCAAAAATGTTTCGTATTATAGCTATCATAGGATGGCTTGCGGCAATTGGAATAGAAATTAAAGTCATTTTAATGTTAGGCGAAGTACCAATAAACATGAATTGGATTATTGGATTTATTGTTGGAATGTTAATTTTAGTAGTTATTGCAAACATTCTTTGGAAAAAAGCAAACCGATTAGATCCTGCTTCCGAGAAAAACAAAACTAAGTTTTTTATTCAAAATCAGTTAGGGCTTATCATTAGTGTAATTGCATTTTTACCTTTGGTTGTTCTTATTTTAACAAATAAAAACTTAAGTGGAAAACAAAAAGGACTTTTAGGTAGTATTGCTGGAGCTGCACTTTTAATAGCTGGTATTACTGGAACAGATTTTAATCCTGTGTCTCAAGAACAATATGCAGAGCAAACTAAACAAGTTGAAGAATTAACTGGAGGAAACAATGTATATTGGACTGAGTCTGGTAAAAGCTACCACTTATTTAGTGATTGTGGTTATATAAACTCTAAAAGAACTAACGAAATTTTTGAAGGCAATGTTGCTAATGCTAGAGAACTTAAAAAAATAACAGATATTTGCGATCGTTGTGCTAATAAAGCTAAAAAAGCGAAAGCTTTAGAGCTTACTAATGAAGTAGAATCTGAAGCTGCTAAATAGTATTGCTTTAATAAATTAAAAAGACGTCTGTTTTTTTTACTGACGTCTTTTTAATTTATTAATCTTTTATTTTAACAAAAGATTCTGTATTAAAGGAAATAGAAAAAAGGGGCTACTCAATATATCCCATTTTACGCATCCAGTCGTCATTAAACATTTTACCAACGTATCTACTTCCATGATCATGGAATAATACAACAACTACATCGTCCTTAGTAAAGTGTTCTTTTAATTGTAAGACACCTTTTATTGCTGATCCAGCACTATTACCTAAAAACATACCTTCTTCTTTGGCTAGTCTTTGCGTATACACTGCTGCATCTTTATCTGTTACTTTAGTAAACCCATCAATAACACCGAAGTTAACGTTTAACGGTAAAATATCTTCACCAATACCTTCTGTTACGTATGGATAGATTTCTTTTTCGTCAAAAATACCTGTTTCGTGGTATTTTTTAAACACAGAACCGTAGGTATCTATTCCCCAAACTTTAACATTTGGATTTTTCATTTTTAGGTAGCTTCCCACTCCAGAGATAGTACCTCCAGTACCTACACCAACCACAAAGTGTGTGATTTTACCATCTGTTTGTTCCCAAATTTCTGGCCCTGTACTTTTAAAATGTGCTTTACAGTTACTTGGGTTATCGTATTGGTTGACGTACCAACTGTTTGGTATTTCGGTACTCAATCGTTTTGATACTGAATAGTATGATCTTGGATCGTCTGGCTCTACCGCTGTTGGGCAAACTACAACTTCTGCTCCTACTGCTTTTAAGATATCCACCTTTTCTTTAGATTGCTTATCTGCCATTACAAAAATACATTTGTAACCTTTTATTATTGCTGCAAGCGCTAATCCCATACCTGTGTTACCAGAAGTACCTTCTATTATTGTTCCTCCAGGTTTAAGTCTTCCGTCTGCTTCTGCATCTTCTATCATTTGCAAAGCCATACGGTCTTTAACGGAGTTTCCTGGATTAAAGGTTTCGTATTTAGATAGGACTAAACATGGTAATTCTGCTGTTAGTTTATTTAATTTAACTAATGGTGTGTTACCTATAGTTTCTAGGATGTTTTCTGCGTATTGCATGTGCGTGTATTTAATGTTGCAAAAGTAAAAAAATATGATTGCATTATTTATTTTTCTTTATGTTCATTTTGCCTTAATGCACTATTTAGATTGAAATGTCTGGTAGATATTTTAAACTTAATACAAAACCAAAAAATAAAAGTATTTATATTTACTTTAATAATTCTCACTTTTTTCACTTAGTGCCAGCTGGCAAATTTGCTAAAAATGTATACAATACATTTTATTAACGCTTTATCCTGAGCCTAAATCTGCGCTTTACATCTTCATTTCTTCTTTAATTGTTCGTGATTTTTGACGTTTTAGACTATATCAAAATTTCTAGTTCAAATAAAATCTTTGTTTTTGCAGTAATGCTTATTTTTTTGATAATGGTTGCGTTAGCGATAGTAACGACATCCTTTTTTGTGCGCGCTTATGCGCAAAAAAGATATAGTGGATAGCGCGACCCTTGTGGTAACGCCCAATTAGATAAGCGTATTACAGGTTTTATTTATTCGAAACGAATTGCTTTTACTGGTGATATCTTAGTTATAATTACTGAAGGAATTAGTAACATTAATAAACACAGTACAAAGGTGCAGATATTGACTGCAATTATATAACCTACGTTTATGTAAACTGGTACTGCCGAAACGTAATAAGTTTTTGGATCTAACGGAAAGAGTCCAAAATATTTTTGTAGCAATAATAATGTGAGCCCGATGAGATTACCCCAAAAGAGTCCTTTTAAAATAAGATATGTTGCATTGTATAAAAAGACTTTACGGATGCTTAGATTATTGCTTCCTAGTGCTTTTAGTATACCTATCATTTGGGTACGTTCTAGAATTAAAACTAATAGTGCTGTTATCATATTGATACCTGCTACTAGTATCATAATACTTATTATACCATAGGTGTTTTTATCAAATATTTTAATCCACTCGAAAATAATAGGGAATTTTCGACTAACTGTTTTAGCATTTAGGTTTGATGGTATTTGGTTTCTTACTTTGTTTCCTACTATTTCTAAATCATCAAAATCTTCTATAAAGACTTCAAAACGTCCAACCTCATCTTTTTTCCATTTATTAAATCTTTGGATGTGTTTGATGTCACCAATTATAAATTGCTCGTCAAATTCTTTGAAACCAGAATTATAAATACCTACAACATTAAAAACTCTTACGTTTGGTGATTTTGAGGTATCTTCTTTTAAAAAGTAGGTATTAAAACGATCGCCTAATTTAAATTTTAATCTGTTAGCTAGATATTGTGAGATTAATACATCCTCATTTATATCTTTAGTATAATCTGGTAAGCGACCTTCTACTAAAAAGTCTTTAAAGAAACGCCAATCATAATCTGCACCAACACCTTTTAAAACAACGTATTCTACTTCTTCTTCTAATCTAATTATTCCAGATTTTGTTGCTGTACCTTGTATGTGCGTTACTTCTGAAACACTATTAAAGTCTGGATAAAAATCTTGTTGGTTAGAGATTGGTCGCTCACTTTCTTGCGAGCTGTTATTGTCGTAATTTTCTATAATGCTGTGACCATTAAAGGCTATTACTTTTTCTCTTATTTTTTGTTGTAATCCAATTCCGGTTGCTATTGCAATTAGCATTACAATTACACCTAAAGCAATTGCTACGATACCAATTTTTATTATTGGTGCCGATATACTACTTTTATACGCTTTACTATCAATTATGCGTTTAGCTATAAAAAACTCGAAATTCAAACTAGATTATGAAATTTAATGTTTTCAAAAATACATTTTTATTATTTGTTTTAGTACTAATTTCTTGCGGAATGAAATCTGAAGACGGAAGTCA
>JALZUT010000209.1 GCA_023300575.1 Olleya sp. | reverse complement strand
GTTTCAACTTACTTCAGAAAACTCAAACAGTTGGAGACCAAGAAAAGCAAGTAATATAAATAGATTAGCTTTTCTAAGGTCTAATGGTGGACAAACTCATATTTACACTTCAGATTTGGACGGTTCAAATATTACTCAGGTCACAAACACTGTAGCGGTAAACGGATTTAATTTAGAAGAGTTGGACTTTGAATGGAAAAATAATAATACAAGGCTAGTCTATCCAAGCTTTGATAAATTATACCAAATCAACACTAACGGTTCGGGTTTAAACCAAATACACCAAACATTAAATGGTAATTTTATTACTGAAGTAGATTGGAATCAAAGTACATTGCAACTAGTAGTAAAAACTAATAATGCTTCAGGTTATAATGTAGAGATTTACACATTAAACGGAAATGGCTCTACAATTTTGACTTATATTTTGCAAGCTGTAAATGGTGCTGCAGGAGGTTTGGACTACACTTTTGATGGCAGTAAAATTTTATATAGTTATGATATATCAGGAAATGAAAATACCGAATACAGACAACTAAATACTCATATGTTTATCTATGATTTAGCTATGATGACTGCTACAGATATATCAACATCAAAACCAGTAGGAACAAACGATTTAGATCCAAAATTTTCACCAAACGAAGCAGAAGTTATTTTTGTAAATACATCTAACGACGGAATTTCAGAAAATGAGATTCATAAAATAAGCTTGTCAGATTTGCTAATTAGAGACCTCTTTTTATCTAATGCAAAAATGCCAGATTGGAAATAATACTATTACGCATCAAAAAAACTAGAAAAACACACTTATTTTAAGTGTGTTTTTCATTTTTATCAATTAGATTTCTAAATAAATAGTAATAAAACTATCTTTGCTATCTAATACTACACAATGAGTTCAGAAATTAGTAAACGTTACAGTCAAAGAGGAGTTTCTGCTTCTAAAGAAGATGTCCACAATGCCATAAAGAATATAGACAAAGGTTTGTTTCCTCAAGCGTTTTGTAAAATAGTTCCGGATTATTTAACTAATGATAAGGAGTATTGCTTAATTATGCATGCAGATGGTGCAGGAACAAAATCATCGTTAGCTTATATGTATTGGAAAGAAACTGGAGATGTTTCAGTATGGAAAGGTATAGCACAGGATGCCTTAATAATGAATATTGATGACCTACTTTGTGTTGGTGCTACAGATAATATTATGTTGTCTTCTACAATTGGAAGGAATAAAAATTTAATTACAGGAGAAGTTATTTCTGCAATAATAAATGGTACTGAAGAGCTTATTGAGGATTTAAAAACCTTTGGTGTTACCATACATTCTACAGGTGGTGAAACTGCAGATGTTGGCGATTTAGTGCGTACTATTATTGTAGACTCTACAGTAACTGCTAGAATAAAACGCAGTGACGTTATAGATAATGCAAACATTAAAGCAGGAGATGTAATTGTTGGTTTAGAAAGTTTTGGTCAAGCCTCTTACGAAAAAGAGTATAATGGCGGAATGGGAAGTAATGGATTAACGTCTGCACGACACGATGTTTTTGATAAGTATTTAGCTAAAAAATATCCAGAGAGTTTTGATGCTTCTGTACCTGAAGAATTAGTGTATTCTGGACAAACTAAATTAACAGATAGTGTAGTAAATTCGCCAATTGATGCAGGTAAATTAGTGTTGTCTCCAACCAGGACTTATGCACCAATTATAAAAGCCATATTGTCTAAGTATACTAAGCAAGACATCCATGGAATGGTACATTGTAGTGGTGGAGCGCAAACTAAAATTCTTCACTTTGTAAATAATTTACATATTGTAAAAGATAATATGTTTTCAATTCCCCCTTTATTTAAATTAATACAGGAACAATCAAAAACAGATTGGAAAGAAATGTATCAAGTTTTTAACTGTGGACATAGAATGGAATTATATGTCTCTCCAGAAATTGCTGACGACTTGATTACAATCTCTAAATCATTTAATGTAGAGGCACAAATAATTGGTCGTGTAGAAGCTTCAGAAACTAAGAAACTTACTATTAAAAGTGAATACGGTATGTTTGAGTATTAGATAGATTAGTATATTTTTTGTAAATTTAAATCCCATTGAATTACAACTAACCTATGACCACAAAAAAACTAATAATTTTTTCAGTCTTTTTTATTGCTGTAAACTTATTATCAGTTTTCTTTTTAGATTTATTCCAGAGTAGAATATTAAGGATATTTAGTATTAGTTTGTATTTAGTATTATGTGTATTTAGTATTAATAAAATAAAAAAGACTGTTTTTGTTTTTTTAGTACTTTTAATTCTTGCAGATTATTTTGATCTTTATTATGATATCTCTAAATATGTAAAGGTTTATATTATCACTAAGATATTTGCGTATTTACTTTTGATTTGGTTAATTAAAGATAAAGTCAAATTATTTGGAAAAGATTTAAAATTAAACGTATTATTTGGCTTAATAGTGGTTTTAAACTTAGCAATTGGTTATAATGCTGTATTTAACTACAGCAGTAGTATGAATGATAACACCGAACTGGTTTTAATTTTGATATATGGCTTAGTTATAGTGCTATCTGCTGGGTTTTCGGCAAATTATTATTTTAGATACAACTCTAAAAGTAGTTTGTATTTTATGTTGTTTGTATTTGGGTTACTGTTTGCAGATCTCTCAGGTTTTGCAGCTAATTATATTAATATTTACGAGTTTTTTTATGCCGAACGTGCTTTTTATTTTTCAGCCTTATTGTATTTTACTTTTTATCTTTTTTTAACAAAAGAAGAAGAAGAGGTCTTGATTTTTGAAGATGAAGAAGTTTTTAACTAATCCAAGCTACCAATACTTAAATAACTGTAATCCTCAAGTTCTTTAATATTGTCAATTAATTTTGTACACCCATTTTTTAATAGGTAAATAGTGTCTGATATTGCAATAACTTCTTTGTATCTATGATCCGACAGTAAGATGGCTTTATGCTGTTTTTCTTTTACAATCAAATCTTGTATTTTGGTAATGTAAAGCGGAGCGACTCCTGTAAAGGGTTCGTCTAGAATTACAATTTCTGCTTGTTTTTTAAGGATAAGATAAATTTCAATAACGCGTCTTTCTCCACCAGACAGTTTACCAAATTTAAAGTGTTTAAACTTTGAAAATGCTTCAAATTGGTTTGTAAAATCATCCCATTTTACTTTAAATAAATTAAAAATAGTAATCACCTTTGCCTGATTTGGTGCAAAGTTATATTGTGGTAATAAAGCTGCTTTGTTAGTTTTGTAAAGTTCGGTTTTTAAAACGTTTCCGTTTAATCTAACAAGTTTGTATTTTGCTTTTAATGTGCCAAAAGTAATATGTAACAAACAGCTTTTACCACAACCATTACTACCTAAAATACTGGTTATTGTACCAGTTTTGGCTTTTAGATAAATCCCGTTTAGTATGCGTTTGTCTTTAAAGTAAAGTTCTACACTGTCTATTTCTAATACCATTTATCAATTGAAATTACTGTGAAAGAAAATGATGGTTTTTTCCTTTATATAAATTATAAAAATAAAACATAGCATAAGTTACGATTTCTTTTTCTAATAAAATAGAAAGTGAAAAAGGGCGTTTTAATGCGGTAATTTCAATTATTAAATGGTATAACCTCAAAATATATTATAAAAATTGGCTTATTAAGATAAAAAACACCAAAGTAATCAAAGCATCAATAAGATACATGATGCTAAATAGTTTAAAATCAGAAATTCCTAAATTTTTATAAAAAGTCAATTTTTGGTTGGCACCAGTTTCTATCACTACATAGTATATTAATCCAACCAAAAAAAGCTTAGTAGACAATGCTAAAATAATATTAGAACTCCCAAAAAAAAGAATGAAAATAGTAAAGACAAAAGACCACAAAGCAAAGGTGCGATAGTAATAAAGTATTGCAAATAACTGGTTAATCATATTAAATTAACGAAAAAAAGGCTGTGTTATTTTAATTGTAAGCAATATAATATTAACCACTGCAAATTCATAAATTATCGTATTTTTGTTTCACAATTTTTTAGTAGAGACATGATAGATAAGTTACAAATAATAAAACAACGTTTTGATGAGGTTAGCGATTTAATTATCCAGCCAGATATTATTACAGATCAAAAACGTTATGTAGAGCTTACTAGAGAATATAAAGACTTAAGGTCACTTATGGATAAGAGAGAGCTTTATCTTGAGTTTACTAATAACTTAGCAGAGGCTGAAGCTATTATTGCAGATGGTAGTGATCCAGAAATGGTAGAGATGGCTAAAATGCAATATGACGAAGCCAAAGAAGGGATACCATTACTTGAAGAAGAAATTAAAGTATTACTAATACCTAAAGATCCTCAAGATGCTAAAAACGCAGTTGTAGAGTTACGTGCAGGAACAGGTGGTGATGAAGCTAGTATTTTTGCAGGAGATTTATTTAGAATGTATAGCAAATACTGCGAAGGTAGAGGTTGGAAAGTAGATACAGTAGATTATAGCGAAGGAACAAATGGTGGATTTAAAGAAATCCAGTTTGAAGTGTCTGGAAATAATGTTTATGGCACATTAAAATTTGAAGCAGGCGTACATCGTGTACAACGTGTGCCACAAACAGAAACCCAAGGTCGTGTGCACACAAGTGCAGCAACGGTTATGGTGTTTCCGGAAGCAGAAGAATTTGATGTAGAAATAAACCCAAAAGAAGTAAGAGTAGATTTTTTCTGTTCTTCTGGACCTGGAGGGCAATCTGTAAACACAACTTATTCTGCAGTACGTTTAACCCACATTCCAACAGGATTAGTGGCACAATGTCAAGACCAGAAATCGCAACATAAAAATAAAGAAAAAGCCTTTAAAGTATTACGTTCTAGACTATACGATTTAGAATTAGCGAAGAAAAATGAAGAAGATGCAGCTTTAAGAGGTACAATGGTAACATCAGGAGATAGAAG
>JALZUT010000208.1 GCA_023300575.1 Olleya sp. | reverse complement strand
AGAAGACCGAAGACCGATGATAGAAGCTAAAGGAATAACGTCGGACAGTTTAAAAGATGCTAACCTAAGACAAGTAAGTGCTAACAAATCCATTATAATTGGTGCTAATCAAACTGAAGCATATATACATTTATTGAATGGTAAGCGTGTTGGGATTGTAGCAAATCAGACTTCTGTCGTAGAGAAAATAAAAAATAGAGAAAAGAGAATAGAGTTTGTACATTTAGTTGACAGTTTGGTTTTATTAAAAGTGGATGTTAAAAAAGTATTTGCGCCAGAACATGGTTTTAGAGGTACAGCAGATGCTGGAGAGGTTGTAAAAGATGGCATTGACACTAAAACCCAATTACCAATTGTATCACTTTATGGTAAAAATAAAAAACCAAGTAGTGCCCAATTACTAGATATTGACATTATGGTTTTTGATATACAAGATGTCGGTGCGCGTTTTTATACTTATATCTCATCATTACACTATGTTATGGAAGCTTGTGCAGAGCAAAATATACCGTTAATAGTTTTAGATCGTCCAAACCCAAATGGAAGTTATGTTGATGGTCCAATACTTGAAGCAGCACACAAAAGCTTTGTTGGTATGCATCCTGTACCTGTTGTACATGGTCTAACTATTGGTGAGTACGCACAAATGATTAATGGTGAAAATTGGTTGAAAAATAAAGTGCAATGCCAATTAACTGTTATTAAAGCAAAACACTACAACCGAAATATGGTTTATAATTTACCTATTAAACCATCTCCAAATTTACCTAATGCACACTCTATAAATTTGTACCCAAGTTTATGTTTTTTTGAAGGCACAAATGTAAGTGTTGGACGTGGTACAGCTTTACAGTTTCAAGTTTATGGCGCACCTTTTTTACCTAAAACAGATTATGCTTTTACACCTAAACCTAATGAAGGTGCCAAATACCCTAAGCACGAAAATAAAGTATGTAATGGTTATAATTTAAGTGAAGTTAAGCCACTAAAATCCTTAGATTTAAGCTTTATTTTAAATGCTTATAAACAAACAGAAAACAAAGCTAACTTCTTTTTAAAGAATGGCTTTTTTACAAAACTAGCTGGAACCAAAAGTTTGCAACAACAAATTATTGAAGGCTGGAGTGAAGACAAAATAAAAGCCACTTGGACAAGTGGCTTAAATCTATATTTATCAAAAAGGAAACCCTATTTGTTATACTAAACTATTTTTTAGCTTTTTTATCTTCCTCTATAGCTGCTTCCTCGTACTTAGTACCATTTGGTCTTAAGTTCTCTTTTCTATAGTCTTCTCTAGTTTGCTTTAACAAAGACTTATTGTGGATGTCAGAAATATTATATTTTACTTCTTTAACTGCTATTTCCTTTTTGTCATTAATCTTATCAGCCTTGGCGTAAGTTATACTGTTTTCTGCTCTTTCTGCGTCTCTTTTTTCCTTTTCGGTTTTAAGACGTGCTCTTTCTTTTATTGCTTCATTTGCTTTTGCATCTGCTATAGCTTTTTGCTTTATACGTGCTCTATTTGCTTCAACTTGCGCTAATTCTCTTGTTTTCTTGTCTTTAGCTTCACGTTCTTTAGCTTCTACTTCTGCTAAAGCTTTTTGTTTTTTACTTACTCTATTTGCTTCTGCTTTTGCTAATTCTCTTTGCTTCTTTTCTTTAGCCTCAAGTACTTTAGCTTCTGCTAATGCACTTTCTTTTTTAGCTCTTTTGGCCTCAGCCTGAACTAAATCTTTTTTTGCGCGCTCTGCTGCTTCTGTTTTTTTACGTGCTTTTTCTTCACGTTGTTTAGCTGCTGCTAATGCTCTAGAATTATCTGGTTTTGGTGCAACTTTAGCAACACGTGTATCACTATTACGTTTAGGTCTTGGTTTTAAATTACGCTTATATAGTTCTTCTTCTGGTAAACTAGAACGTAAAATGCTTTCTTCTAAATCTGCTGTTGCGTCTTTAGGTTTTGAGATAACACTAATTCTGTTCATAGATATCGGATATACAGCATCTTCTCTGTAAGCCACAACCGAATATCTTCCAATTTCAAAGTGATGTAAAGGGATTTTAGCCTCTTTACTACCTAAATCCATTAAAACCGACTCTTTTTGCGTGTGGTATAGAATACTAAATCTATATATCTCTTTACTACTTTTAAGAATAATAGTGTCTCCTGTTCTATTTAAAACATGAACAAGTCCTGCTTTGGTAGCATTAACGTTTTCTACAATAGTAGTTCGACTACTAGCTTGAGAAAAAGAGAGAGTACTTAACAAAAGTGTTAAGGAAAGTAGGTATGTAATTTTTTGCTTAGTCATAATTAAAATTATATTGTTACGCTAAAAATCAGTTTAATAGGGAGGTCAAATTTAATGTGAATTTGATAAGTTTAATACAAATCATTTCAAAATTTAACTAAATTTAGTCAAACTACACAAAAAAGTCGATGAACAACTAATCGAACTGATTATCAATAGTTTAGTTATCCCTTTTATTGATTTACTTAGAATAATTCAATAATTAGGCCAAAATATTAATTTACCATTAATTTTTTTGATTTAAAGCTGATTTATCTACAAATTGGCATCTGTAGTGGGTTTTCTGTATTTATGAAAAGGTTGCTTTAATAAGTGTTTTAAGCTACTGTTTTCTATTTCGTTTGGAAAGGTATCAACGCCATAAATAATTTTATCTGTATCCAAATACATGTAAGTACCAAAAAGTCTATCCCAAACCGAAAATATATTTCCGTAGTTAGAATCTGTATATGGTAGTTTATAGTGGTGATGCACTTTATGCATATCTGGAGAGACAATAACAAAACTTAATACTTTATCAATTGCTCTGGGTAGTTTTATATTTGCATGATTAAACTGTGTAGAGATCAATGATAATGACTGATACAACATGACTATTGCAATTGGAGTACCTACAATAAAAACACCCAATAAAGTAAAAGCAAAACGTATCATACTCTCTAAAGGGTGATGTCTATTTGCTGTTGTTGCATCTACTTTGTGATCTGAATGATGTACTAGATGCACCATCCATAAAGGCTTTACTTTATGCTCTACATAATGGGCTAAATAAGCCCCAAAAAAATCTAATAATAAAACACCTAAAATCCCATAAAACCATATAGACATATCTGGAAGCCAATTGATTATTCCAAATTTATTAGCTACAACCCAATCTGATGTTGCTAAAAGCAAACCCGCTAAAGTAAAATTTATAATAACAGTAGTTGCTGTAAAAAATAAATTAGGAAGTGCATGTTTCCATTTTTTATACTTAAAACTCATTAAAGGTAAAACGCCTTCAAGTAACCAAAAAAAAGTAATCCCTCCTATTAAAATAAGGCTTCTGTGCGCTGAAGGTATGGTTTCAAAATAATTTAAAATAGTATCCATTGTATTTTTAAATAGGATTTATTTTATTATATACTGTACTTTCTTTAAATCTCTTTCTAAGACTTGATCTTTCCATACCAAAGCTTCATCTATATCTTTTAAATACCTGTTAGTGGTATATTTAAGGAATGCATATAAGGACAAATTAATATCACCTATATCGTCTTTTTTATACTTTTTCAATAATCTAGACGCCTTTCTAGGTTTGCCTAGAATTAATATCTTTTTAATTTGAAGTAAATCTATTTTTTGCTTCAAAGCTTCTTTATTATCCAAATTATCATTATCTAAAATCGTTCTAGCTTCAGACATATAAATCTCTGATAAATTTATCATTTCTTTTTTTAATAAATCATTTAAATATATGGTAGCATTTAAATACTTATTAGCCAATCTAAATGTAGTCGAAAAGTTTTTGTTTTCAAAATAATTATCTAATTCTGGTTTTAAAAAAGAAGTATTTAATGCATATTTTTTAATAATAGAGGATATATTTTCTCCATTAAAAATTTCTTGAGTAGCGACATTTAGAATCTTACCATTAGGATCCATGACTTTTAAAAAATCATCATTAAAACGCTCTGTATACTTAAAACTTTTCCCTTTTAAGTCTTCAGCAAGTTCATCATACTTAGCTTCTCTAATAATTACAGGAACAAAATGTTGCCAGATTAATTCTTTAACTATTTTATCTTCGAAAAGGTCGCCAATATAAATTTTCCCGTTATCATCTTTTAAGTAAACAGGATAAGAATAGTTAGCAGAATCTTCCCAAACTGCTAAAATCATTCTATTTTTAGATAAAGCTAATCTTTTTGCTAAATGGTAAGACGTCATCCACTCTTGAGCATAAGAAGCACTAATTGTAGCAAAGCTAAATAATAAGGTAAGTAAGTAAGATTTCATACTTAAAAATAAGGCATAATTTTTAGAGTTAAAAACTATTAACTTTTTATTTTATTAAAATTTTCATTTTTTCGACAATATTGAAAGCTGCAGGACAAACTGCGACATTTTTTAAAGTCAAATCTGATATTTGCTGAAACTTTTTTCTATCGGTATGCGGAAACTCTGAACACGCTTTTGGTCGCACATCATATATAGAACAGTAATTATCTGCACCTAAAAATGTGCACGGTACAGACTTTAATACGTAGTCTTTATCTTCATCAACGCGTAAATACGTCTCAATAAATTGTTGTGGTTTTTGTTTAAAATGCTTCGCTATACGTTGCACATCTTTATCTGTAAATAAAGGACCTGTTGTTTTACAACAATTTGCACAAGTTAAACAGTCGGTTTTTTTAAACTCTTCTTCATGCAATTCTTGCATGATATAATCCAATTTTTTGGGTGGTCTTTTTTTTAGCTTAGTAAAAAAGGTTTTATTTTCCTTATGATTATCTTTGGCTAACTTTGGGAGGGCGTTTAAAAATTCTTCCATAGGAGACAAAAATACATATTAATAAGATGCTGAATCAAGTTCAGCATGACAATAAATTGTCAATGAAAGACCTTTTTGGAAAAGCATTATTAGATTATCAAAACGGAAACTACACCGAAGACCTTATTACGTCTACCAATATATCTGATGAAGATGAATTACCTCTACCCTATCTTTTTAGAGATTTTAAAAATATGCCAAAATTAGAACAAAAGGCATTACAATTAACTAAAGGAACTGTTTTGGATGTTGGTTGTGGCTCTGGTAGCCACAGTTTGTATTTACAAAAAAAAGGAATTGATATTAAAGCTATTGACATCTCTAAAGGTGCAATACATGTTGCTAAAGAAAGAGGTGTTTTAAATACTGAAATGTTAGCGCTTTTGGATGAAACGGAAACCTTTGACACCATTTTATTATTAATGAATGGTACTGGGATTTTTCAAACCTTAGATCAAGTTAACACCTATTTAAGTCATTTAAAAAACTTACTTAATGAAGGTGGTCAAATCCTAATAGATTCTAGTGATATTAAATACATGTACTTGGATGATGATGGTGGTTTTTGGCAAGACATGAATGCTAATTATTATGGCCAATTAGATTACTTTTTAAAATATAAAGGTGAAGAGGAAATGCCTTTAAAATGGTTATATCTGGATTTTAACACCCTACTTACTGCTTGTCTTGCTGTTAGTCTAAAATGCGAAATGCTCGCTGAAGGCGAGCATTATGATTATTTAGCAAAAATTAGTTTTTAAATATTAAACCCTTTTTCTGATAATTTTGCCAATACACTTTGGTATAAATTACCACTCCACAATTGTGTAATCTCACTTAAAGAAGTATTCATAGAATCTTGTGAACTCATCACTTTTTGTCCTGTGTCACTTTGATAAAATTCTTTTAAAATTATTTGATCTCCTTCAGTTAAATCGCCTCCATCTATCATCCTTTTTCCAGCTTTTGTAGAATATAACTTATTTAAGTTTATTACATCTTCTTGTGTATAATGCGCTTTATATGCAGATACAATCATGACTATTAAATCATCTAATGCTACTTCATCTCCTTCTCTTAATTCTTTCCAAACTTCATCTGGTACGTTTTGAGATTCAAAAGTTGTTTTAAGATGGTTAAACATACCATCTATAACTTTTTCTTCGTAATATTTTATGGTACCATTATTTTCTATACATGTTTCTACATCCTGACTATATTTATCCGTTTGAGAAAAACCAGATGTTGTTATTGCTAAAAAACAGATTAAAGCTATAATTTTTTTCATTTTAAATGCTGTGTTAAATTCATTATTACTTAGCAACTATTGTGCCACTCCATTAATAAAAGTATGTGTCACTTTTATATTTGGGATTTCCTTTTCGTCAACTTCCATAATATTGTTGTCCAAGATAATAAAATCGGCAAACTTACCAACTTCTATACTTCCTTTTTCGTGTTCTTCAAAATTAGAGTAAGCTGCCCAAATGGTCATTCCTTTTAGAGTTTCTTCTCTTGTTAATGCATTTTCTTTATTAAAACCACCTTCAGGATATTGAGACGTATCTTGTCTTGAAACTGCTGCATAAAAGGTTAAAAACGGACTAACTTGCTCCACAGGAAAATCGGTACCTAAAGCGACGCGTCCACTTTTTTCTAATAGTGTTTTATAAGCATAAGCGCCTTTTACCCTGTCTTTACCTAAACGGTCTTCTGCCCAATACATATCGCTAGTTGCATGAGTTGGTTGAATTGATGGTATAATATTTTCATTTTTAAAATACTCAAAATCATTATCTGTTATGACTTGTGCATGTTCTACTCGCCATCTACTATTAGTCTTTCCTTTTAATGTTTTTTCGTAAGTCTGTAACACAAATCTATTTGCAGAATCGCCAATTGCATGTGTATTCATTTGGTAACCAGATTTAGCGATTCTAACTGCTAAATTCTCATACGCTTTTGTACCTATTACTAATGCACCAAAATGATTGTGTTGGTCTGAATATTCTTGTTTTAATGTTGCACCTCTAGAACCTAAAGCACCATCTGCATATACTTTTACACCACGAACATTAAGCCTGTCAGTTTTTATTTTTCCTTTAGATAAATAATAATCTAAGTTTTCTTTTTTATTACTAATCATAGCGTAAATACGCATATCCAAAGCTTCTGCTTGTTGTAAACTATCGATTAACTCTATAACTTGCTTGTCTAATCCAGCATCAGAAACTGTAGTTAATCCTAAACTTGTACAGATTTTGTGAGCCTCAAGTAAGGCGTCTATCTGTTGTTGCTTTGTAGGTTCAGGAAAAACAGCTTCAACCAATTCCATTGGATTATCAATTAAAACACCTGTTAACTGTCCGTTTTCTTTTAGGATTTCTCCACCTTCAATTTTAGTATTTTTATTAATTTTAGCTAAATCTAATGCTGCTTGATTGCACAACATAGCATGACCATCTATTCTAGTTAAGGCAACTGGAATAGTTGGGTATAACTTATCTAGAAGTATCTTGTTTGGATAAGCTTTTTCATCCCAATCGTTTTGATCCCAACCTCTACCAATAATAAAATTGGTGTTTTTTTTATTTTGAAAATCAATAACAGCTTTCATAACCTCTTCAAAACTTTTAGTATCTCTAAGATTGACTTGTAATTGATTTAATCCTAATCCGTAAAAATGGCAATGTGCATCAATAAAACCTGGGAATACTGATTGCCCCTTTGCATCAATTGTATTATTTGCAGAATACTTACTTACTATATCTGAAGTTGTCCCAACCTCTAAAAACTTTCCATCTTTTATAGCAAATGCTTGTGCCTTAC
>JALZUT010000207.1 GCA_023300575.1 Olleya sp. | reverse complement strand
TAAATACACACCGTTTTCCAAAGTTGAGACATTTACAACGTTAGATTGTATTTTAATAATTTTGGAACCTAAAAGACTATAAATTTCAATAGTTTTAATCTGTTTTTCAGACGAAATAGTTAATATTTCACTTACTGGATTTGGATAGATTTTAAAGTTGTTTTCATTGACAAAATCTGTATTTGAAAGCGTCGCATCAAACTCATAAGCTCCCATATCTACAGTCGTGTTAAAAACACGTTGGTTACCATCTAAGTCCTCAGTTTGACTAGCTAATAAAAAACTATTATCTCCAGAATCTATTGCTGGTGAGCCAGTTGTTAATCTAAAATTATCGTTAGACACATTGTTAAATAACGGATCTGCAGTAATGTTATTTTGTGTGCTATTTGCAGTTGTAAAATTTAAAAAATCTAACGAGTTATTTATAGTAATATCATTAGAAACTGTTAGGCCACCAAAACCGTTGACAGCAACTTGATTATTACCATTATTTAAATTATTGTTCCAAAATATACTATTGTAAACTTTAATAGAAACAACACTTCCTGTATCATTTGTTGCTGCAATAATACCTGTTGAATTACCTGATGTTCCTATAAAACTATTTTCGGTAAATGTTGAATTAATAATTTCTACATTTTGATTTGTTGAATTGCTAGCTCTAAACCATAACAACGTATTTGAACCTTTATTTGAAGATGTTAAATCTGCAATTCTATTTCTTGAAAAAACAGTATTTATAAACTTTGTGTTAACCTCAAAATTATTATCCAAAAATGGGTTTTCAATATAAATAACTGCTCCTATTTTAGCTAAGTTTCTATCGAAAATGCAGTTTTCAAATATAAAGTCGTGATCTTCAGTAGAGCCTGAAATATTGGCTTCAGCATATATAACGCCATTAATTCGTGCTCTATTGTCTGTAAAAGTTGTGTTTCTAACTGTTAAATTTTGTACTTCATTAGAGATTGTTAGAGCAGAACCTTCATCACCAAAAGCACCATTTACTAAAACCCCATCAATTAATAAATTATCGCCTCTTACTTCTATAAGAACAAACGTATTATCATCATATAATGAATTTGTACCACTAGCAAAATTTAACACACCATTATCATCACCATTAATATCGCCAGAAAGTATGGTCTGATTATTAGCGATATCTCTTTGAGATAAACTTGTTTCTGTACCATTAAAACCTCCATATAATTTTTGATTACTTGTCATAATAAATTTAATAAATCTATTTGTACTTGGTGTATATGTACCTTGGGCAACCCAAATTTCGTGTTCTGGATTATTATTTAACGCGCTAGCTAAATTAGTGTAAGCATTAATCCAGCTTGTACCATCATTATTTCCAGTTGCATTTACATCTACATAAGCTCTTTTTTCTACAATATTGGCTGTGATATTTTTATCTGCATCCATTGTAATAGTAAGTGGATTTGTTGTGCCAGTAGCATCGCCAGACCAGCCTGTAAACTTAAATTCAGCATCTGGTGTAACTGTTAGTGTTACCATTTGTCCGTTATTGTAAACGCCATTAGTTGGATTAGGATTTGTTGTCACTGTACCATTTGCAACTGTTACAGTAAGTATTCTATCTATTACAGGAAGTGGCATAAACTCGTATGCACCCATATCTACAGTTGTATTCTGAATTCTTTGATTACCATCTAAATCTGTAGTAACTCCTGCTGGTATTTCACTATTAACTCCTGTATCTATAGCTGGTGATCCACTAGTTAATGTATAGTCATTATTTAAAGAATTATTAAAAAGCGGATCTCCTGTCGTTACATCTTGTTTGCTTGAGATATTAGAAAAATTATCTGAATCTAAACTGTTAGCTACAATTACGTTTGTAGATAGTGGGTTTGGATTGACTCTTCCTAATGCTTTAGTGATACTTCCGGTATTATTTGTATTGTTCCAAAATATAGTATTTATCACCCAAACTATTAAATTATTACTTGTGGTACCAACACCTATCACAGGTTGATCAAATGCATTCCCACCGCTTCCTAAAGAAATATTGTCAGCAAAAGTTGAATTTACAAATCTTGAATTATATGCTCCATTAGCATCGTTTCTAAACCAAATTACAGCAGATTCTCCATTTGTTGCACCATCATTTTGAATTTCGTTACTATGGTATAAAGAATTAGTGCTATTAAAGGTTATTGTGCGTCCGTTTGAAGGTCTTGTGTAAAGCACATTACCAATACGACCCAAATTACTTGAGAATATAGAGTTTAAGAAATTTATTTCCATATCAACACCGTTATCTAAAGCTCTGATTGCACCACCAAAACTTCCTGTATTTTTGGTTACTATACAATTAACAAGATTTACACTTGAAACTCCAGAATTTACAAAAACTGCAGCACCTTGATTGTCTGGTGCTGCACTTGCATCTGCATAACCACCTGAAATTGTTACTCCGTCTAATAAGGTGTTATTACCAGATAATACAACTACATGATACGAATTGTCTGTTTTTGTAGCGTTATTAAAAGTTAAGTTGTTATCATCATTACTATTAATATCACCACTTAATATGGTTGGATTTGCGATGACATCTCTTTGTGTAAGCATTGTTTCGGTACCATTAAAACCTCCAAACAATTGTTGACCAGCGTTTAATACAAAAGCATCACTTCTTGAAGTTCCTGGAATATATGTTCCTTGTGCCACCCAAAATTCAAGTGTCAGAGGATTTGAAGCCTGAGCTAAACTAAGATCTGTATAGGCATTTGCCCAAGATTGTCCGTCTCCATTTCCAGTTGCATTAGTATCCACATAGATTCTTGAAGAAACTCCTGGTTCATTATAAGTATAAAGAGAAATAGCTTCTGTAGCAGTTAAAGTTCTATCAAAAATTCTTATATCATCAATAAAACCTCTATATCCAAAAACCTGATTACCACATACCTCTAATGTTCTATTGCCTGAATACATATAAGTTTGCCATGACGTATCTAAATCATCGGTAGAATCTGTTCCGTGAAAAGCACCATCTACATACATATTTATTTTAAACGTATCATTACCATTAGCTGTGATCTTCTCATAAGTCACTACAACGTTATGCCAATTACCGTCGTTTAATACTGGGCTTTGTACATCTGCGTTTCTATCTGAACTTGCACACATATTTGATGGATTGTTGGTGCAACCAATATTATTTAAATGCGCAGTTATCGTGCCTCCTTGTTGTACTAAATAAATACCACCTGACTGTGCTTGTTGGTTATTATTAAAACGTCTAAACACTTCTCTAAAATTCTCACTTGCAGTCCAATTTACCCAAACACTGTAAGTCATATTTGCAGATTGAGTATTAGATCCTGCTGGCCAATTACCTGCAACAAAACGTCCATCTTGATTGTTTAATGCACTATTAGATTCTCCATCCCAACCTGTAGCCAACGTATATCCATTACTTGTTTGTGGGTTTAGATCTCCAACCCCTAAACTGACTTGGTTTTGTATACTACCGTTTCTAAAAGTATATCTTTTTATATCGTCTGTAGGCACTTGTGCAATACTGTATGAACAAATGCAGATAAATAAATAAAGTAATCTTGTTTTCATAATAATAAGATTTTATAGTTTAATACAAATATGTAACGAAACCAATATTAAATTTAAATTTACTTAGTGAACCGTAGCTCTCTCTTAGTAAACAGTAAAAAAAAAGGAAAGCCATTTAAGACTTTCCTTTTTTTGTTAATATGATATTATCTTTTTAGTTTTTAATAAAACGTTTCGTTGTTTGCTGATTAGACTTATCTGTTATTTTAATTAAATACACACCGTTTT
>JALZUT010000206.1 GCA_023300575.1 Olleya sp. | reverse complement strand
CAGACCCAATTTTAGTTAATGCAGATTTTAATAAATTGCCAAAAAACAATGGTAATTCAAGTGACTGTGCTTGCTCTGGATGGGATAATGATGATATCGGTGAACAAGGAGAATCTAGTTCAGGTAATGGTGGATCTGATAACGTTGTAAAATTTGATAACAATGAACCAGATCACGTATATCAAGAGTTTGCAGTTACACCAAACGCAAGTTATAAAATAGAAATTGTAACTTCTTTTAAAAATTTAGAGAATAACGTGCCACCAATGGATAGTAGTCTAGAATTAAGAGTTTTAGCCGGTTCAGGATATAACGCAGGTTATACACCTATTTATTATGCAACTGCTACAGAATTTCCTAATTCAGGTTATGGATATACTTCTGTCGCACAAGTAGAAGATTCAGCAAATAACCTTCTTATTCAGCCAATTATTAATCCAGGTAATGATGATTACAATACTCAAATATATGTATTTGATTCTGGAGCTAATGATAGTGTAGCACTATTTATTAGAGGTTTAGGAGGAAGTACTGGTGGTAATTATGGATATAACAGTGGTGATGAAGAAATAAGAGCTGATTCTGTAATTATTACAGCAATTAATTAAGATAGTAATTTCATTATTAGTACAAAATTATAATTAGTCAGAGTTGAATATGACATTAACACTAAAAAGAATAAGTTATTCTTCATTCTTAATTTACTTATTTATTTTTAGTGTTAGTTGTCTTTCAACAAAGGACAAAAAAAGGACTAATTATAAATTACCCAATATTGATCTAAATCATTGGAGTGTAACCATTCCTATCGGAGAAAATGGTAAACCAATTTCTATTCAACCTCCAGAGATTTTAAACTATGCAAACAATAAAGTTTTAAAGCCTTTTTTTTATAACGATTCTGTTAATGGCGCTTTAGTGTTTCATGCTTATCCAAGTCTGTCAACTCCAAATAGTAAATATTCAAGATCAGAGTTAAGAGAGCAAATAAAGCCAGGAGATAATAATGTAAATTGGACTTTTTCTCAAGGCGCATCATTTAAAGGAGAATTGAAAGTTGCCAAAATGTCTAAAGACAAAAATGGTAAATATCATAGGACTATGGTCATGCAAATTCATGGTAGATTAACTAATGAACAGCGAGATTTAATAGGACAAAAAGATAATAATGCACCACCAGTTTTAAAAATTTATTGGGATAAAGGAAAAGTAAGAGTTAAAACAAAAGAATTAAAATATTTAGAAGCAACAGATACTGCTATTTTAGATAAAAAAGCCTGGACAGATGATGAAGGCTTTTCGTTTGAAGAGAAAGTAGACTTTAATAAATTTGAATTAGACGTTAAAGTATCCTATGGAAAAATTGAAGTTACTTTAAATAATAAACAAACTAAAGTGTATAAAAATGAGCATTTAAAACGATGGGACATTTTTGAAAATTATTTTAAAGCAGGAAACTACTTAGTAACAACAGATAAAGGTGCTTTTGCCACCGTAAAATATTATAATTTGGAAGTAAAACATTAAATTTGTAGCTTAGACTAATTAACAATAAGCCAAGTATGAAGTTAGACACACTAACTAAAATAGAAAACTTCGATGTTCAAAAAAACATTATTTCTCAAATAAGAGATTTAATAAATCTGAAGAACTTAGAACCAGGTGATAAACTTCCTTCAGAACGTATGCTGTCTGAAAAATTTGGAGTGTCTAGAGGTAATGTTCGTCTAGCTATCCAAAAGCTAGAATTTTATGGTTTATTAAATTCTATACCACAATCCGGAACATTTGTAGCCAACATAGGTGTTATTGCTATGAATGGTATGATAGCAGATATTCTAAGACTAGAAGATCCTGAATTTAAATCTTTGGTAGAAACCAGAATTCTATTAGAACTTAAAACATCAAGATTAGCAGCTCTTAGACGCACAGATGTAGATTTAAGTCTAATGAAAGAAGCACTAGAAGCTTATGAAGCTAAAGTGTTAAATAATGAAGACGCAGTTCAAGAAGACCTGTTGTTTCATCTTGCAATAGCAAAAGCATGTGGTAATAGTACCATGAATACTTTAATGCTAATGATTACACCACAGATTATAACAAATTTTGAAAAATATCACGTTTGTGATTCTAGCCTAGCAAAATCAGGTATAGAAGAACATAGAGCCATATTTGAAGCCATAAAAAGTAATGATCCGCAACTGGCAAAGAAAAAAATGAAAGATCACTTTAAAGTTTTGTATCAATACTGTTACAATGCTTAAACAAAAGACAAACTAGAATAACTAAATGAAATTTAAAGGATTAAGATGGTGGGTTGTTGGACTTATAGCTCTAGCGGCAGTTATAAATTATATAGACAGACAGGCTTTAGGAGTATTGTGGCCAGACATTGCAGAATCTATGTTTCCAGAAATGGATACTGATGGTCGAAAAGAAATATATGCATGGATTACAAGTAGTTTCATTTTTTTCTATGCTGGTGGTCAAGCGCTTTTCGGAAAAATATTTGACTGGGTAGGAACAAGAATTGGGTTTGCAATCTCCATTGGAGTATGGTCTATAGCTACTGCTTTACATGCCTTTGCAGGTGGAGCATGGACTTTTGCTATTTTTAGATCTATACTAGGTTTAGCAGAAGCCGGTAATTGGCCAGGAGCTGCAAAAGGAAATGCTGAATGGTTTCCTGCAAAAGAGAGAGCATTTGCTCAAGGTTTATTTAATTCAGGTGCAGCTATTGGTGGTATTATAGCTATTCCAATGATTGCTTTTATGACTGTATATTTTAGTTGGCAAATGATATTTGTTATTGTAGGTCTTATTGGTTTATTATGGTTGATACCTTGGTTGTTAATAGTAAAAGCACCACCAGAATACCATCCAAATATTTCTGAAGAAGAAAAAAAATATATCTTAAGTGGGCAAATGACAATAGATGAATCAGGAGATGCATCTGAATATAGTCCAACTACAGCTCAGTTATTTAAACATAGAGAAAGTTGGGGCGTTATAGTAGCTTCTGCAGCAATTGATCCTATATGGTGGTTGTTTGTAGCTTGGATACCGATTTATCTTAATGGTGTATACGGTATGGATGTTAAAACTATAGGTATTTACGGATGGGTTCCTTATGTAGGAGCAATGTTTGGTGCATGGTTTGGAGGTCTTTTAGCACAAAATAGAATCAAAATTGGATGGAGTATAAATAAAACCCGAAAGCGGGTAATAACTCTTGGGTGTTTAATAATGTTTCCTTCATTCTTTTTACTAATTGATCCAGCCGCTTTTGCTTCTGTATTTAATTCAGTATTTGGTTTTTTAGGAGCTAATATGAATTCGCCAACTGCTGCAGTAATAATAATGGCTATTATTTTATTTGGTTTTCAAACATCAATTGGAAATGTGCAAACTTTACCAAGTGATATGTTTAGTAAAAATACTGTAGGGACATTATCAGGTTTTGCTGGTATGGCTGCTAAATTAGCTGTATTTGGATTTACAATATTAGTCCCATGGTTAACAAGAGGAGAAAATTATGCTCCAGCTTTTTATGTAGGAGCAGGACTTACAGCTGCAGCATTATTTGCTGTTTGGGTATTGATTCCTAAAGTAGAAAAAGTAAAGGCAATAAATTAAATATAAATACTAAGAATAAACAATATTAAAAAATGAGTAAAAACACAGGGAAAGTAGCAATAGTTACTGGTGCAACAGGAGGAATAGGATTTGAAGTTGCAAAAAGATTAGGTAAGGATGGATACACAGTAATCCTTAACGGTATCAATGATGAAGCTGGAGCAGAAAGATTAAAAGAACTTACTGATCAAGGTATAACAGCAGAATATCGTGGTTTTGATGTTACTAGTGAAGAAGCTGTAACGTCTAACATAAAAGCAATCGGAGAAGCACATGGTAGAATAGATGTACTTGTAAATAACGCAGGTGGTTTAGGAGGTCGTTCTAGATTTGAAGAAATGACAACTGACTTTTACAGAAAAGTTATGGCTTTAAACCTTGACTCTGTATTTTTTGCTTCAAGAGCAGCAATACCTTTCTTAAAAAGCGGAGAACATCCTTCAATAATTAATTATACATCAAATGCAGGATGGACTGCTGGTGGACCTGGAGCTGGTATCTACGGAACATCTAAAGCTGGTGTACATGCAATTACTAGAGCATTAGCAAAAGATTTAGCAGAATATGGTATTAGAGTAAACGCAGTTTCTCCTGGTACTATTGATACGCCATTTCATGCACAAATTAAAGCAACAAAACCAGAGGTTTTTGCTTCTTGGGCAAACAATATCATGTTAGGAAGATTAGGTCAGCCAGAAGATGTAGCTGGTGTAATTTCTTTCTTAGCAAGTAAAGATGCGTCATTCATAACAGCAGAAACTATCCAAATTGGTGGTGGACAAGCTTTAGGAATATAAGTAAACACATATTCTTATATATTATAACTAAGCGTTATTGTAATTTTACAGTAACGCTTAGTTGTTTTTAGACGATTCTCTCTCTATTAAAGTAGCATCTAAAATAATCTTATTTAAAGTCTGTGTTAGAGTTTCCATTTTTACACGTTCTAAAAAAGTCTGAGCAGCCAACTTTCCAATCTGTTCACTATGTTGATTAATACTGGATATGGTTGGTGTTACTAAAGATGTAAAAGGTTCGTTTCCAAAACCTACTAACCTTATAGTGTTTGGAACATCAATATTATGTTCTTTTAAAACTTGAAGCGCACCTAAAGCAGCATAATCACTTGCAACATAAACAGCATCTGGTGGATTTTTTAAAGCTAGCAAAGCTTCCATTTTTTGTCTGCCATCTTCAAGTGTTAGATTACTTTCAATTAATAAATAATCATCATGAGGTAAATTATGCTTGTGTATTGCATCTATATAACCTCTAATTCTGTTATTAAAAATTCTAGTACGTCTAAAACCACCAATGTGGGCAATACGTTTGCAGCCCTTAGATACAAGGTGTTCTACAATTAAATGACTGCTTTCATAATCGTTAATACCTATATAATCTACATTCAAGTCGTTTTCACCTCTATCAAATAAAATTAACGGAATACCTTTAGACTTAATTTTTTCATAATAAGAAAGATCTACCGTTTCATTCGCCATAGAGGCTATAATCCCATCGACTTGTGTAAATAAAAGAGTATCAATATTATTACATTCTTTTTTAAAAGACTCGTTAGATTGTGTAATAATAATATTGTAACCTTCTTTATTTAATACGTGTTCAATATTTTGAATCACTGAAGAAAAGAAGTTACTATTAGTTCTAGGTACAATAACACCAACAAGATTGCTCTTTCCTTTACGTAAAGCACTAGCTAGATGATTAGGTTGGTAATTTAACTCTTTAGCAACACGTCTAACTTCAGCTTTAGTCTTTGCACTAATTCTAGAATTATCATGCAATGCTTTAGATACAGCAGCAGGTGAAATATTTAACACATTTGCAATGTCTTTTATAGTAGTTCTTTTTTTATTCACCTAAGTTTTTTATATATTTGCTTAAACGTTTAAGCAAAAATAGCGTTTTACTTATTATAATCAAAATCAGTTGATTTTGATTTATTTTTACGCAAACTGGTTAAACGTTTAACCAAAAATAAATTTAAATAATTAAAGACCTTATAAAAGATGAAAAAAGTAGTCACTTTTGGAGAGATTATGCTAAGATTAGCACCTCCTGGATTTTTAAGATTTTCGCAAACTAACAACTTTGATGTTGTGTATGGAGGAGGAGAATCTAACGTAGCAGTTTCTTTAGCAAATTACGGAGTACCTGTAGATTTTGTAACCCGTTTACCACAAAATGATATTGGGCAATGTGCCATGATGGAAATGCGTAAAAGAGGAGTTGGAGTTGATAAAATAGTTTATGGTGGAGACCGTTTAGGTATTTATTTTCTTGAAACCGGAGCAGTAAGTAGAGGAAGTAAAGTGGTTTATGATCGTGCACATTCTGCAATTTCAGAAATTACACCAGGAATGATCGATTGGAAAGAGGCTTTCAAAGACGTAGCTTGGTTTCATTGGACAGGTATTACACCTGCAATTTCTCAAGGCGCAGCAGATGCTTGTTTAGAGGCGGTTAAAGTAGCTAGCGAAATGGGTGTAACTATTTCTACAGACTTAAATTATAGAGCGAAACTTTGGACATATTGTGATGAAAAACATAGAGAAAAAGTAATGACAGAATTAACATCTTACTGTGATGTTGTATTAGGTAATGAAGAAGATGCAGAAAAACACTTCGGAATTCATCCAGAAGGTTTAGACGTACATAAGCATGGACATGATGTAAAAGCTGAAGCTTTTTTATCGGTTTGTAAGCAAATGATGGAAAAATTTCCAAGAGCTAAAAAAGTAATTACAACCTTACGAGGTTCTATTTCTGCGTCTCATAATACTTGGGCTGGTGTTTTATATGATGGTAAAACAATGTTTGAAACACGTCAATATCAAATTACAGATATAGTAGATAGAGTAGGAGGAGGAGATTCATTTATGGGAGGATTAATCTACGGATTATTAAAATACCCAGAAGACGATCAAAATGCATTAGACTTTGCTGTAGCAGCATCTTGTTTAAAGCATACGATTAAAGGTGACGCTAATTTAGTTACAGTTAGTGAAGTAGAAAAATTAATGGGTGGTGATTCATCTGGTAGAGTAGCAAGATAATATACTAGTGCTTATTTGTTAATCTGTTATTTTATTTAACAGATTAGCAAATACACTAATAACAAATAACATTTTTAAAATGGCAAATTTTTCAAGATTAGAAGTAGCAGCAGTAATGAAGCAAACTGGATTAGTTCCATTGTTTTATAATTCAGATTTAGAAATTAGTAAAAAAGTAGTTAAAGCTGTTTATGATGGTGGCGCAAGATTATTAGAATTTACAGCTCGTGGTGATTATGCTCATGAAGTTTTTGGAGCGCTTAACAAATACGTTACAAAAGAATTACCAGGAATGATTATGGGAGTTGGTTCTGTAACAGATGCAGCTTCTGCTTCTCGTTTTATGTCTTTAGGTGCTAACTTTATAGTAACACCAGTTTTAAGAGAAGACATTGCTATAGTTTGTAATAGACGTAAGGTTATGTGGTCACCTGGTTGTGGTTCTTTAACCGAAATTTGTAGAGCAGAAGAACTTGGTTGTGAGATTGTAAAATTATTTCCAGGCGGAATTTATGGACCTGATTTTGTAAAAGCAATTAGAGGACCTCAACCTTGGACTAGTATTATGCCAACAGGTGGTGTGTCTCCAACTAGAGAAAACTTAGAAGGTTGGTTTAATGCAGGTGTAACTTGTGTTGGAATGGGGTCTAAATTAATAGCTAAAAATAAGGACGGAAATTATGATTTAGTAAAAATTAAATCAGATACAAAATCGGCAATTGCTATGATTCAGGATTTAAAAAGTTAACTTTATAGTTTTAAATAGTTATCTTAAAACTTTAAAATAAATTTATCTATGAAAAACACATTCTTATTATTAGTAGCATTATCCTTTTTTTCTTGTAAAGAAAATGTAAAGGAAAAACTTTCGGCTAACGCAGAAGTTGCCAAAAGCATTAAAGTAAAACAGTCTAAAACTGAAATTACATTTCCTTCTAAAGATGGTTTGTTAATTACTGCTGATGTCTATAAAATTGATGATAAACCTATCTCAATATTATTATGTCATCAAGCTGGATTTAGTAGAGGCGAGTATAAGGATACAGCTTTAAAACTAAATAAGATGGGCTTTTCTGTCATGGCAATAGACCAGCGTTCTGGTAAAATTGCTAATGATATAGAAAATGAAACTGCTAAACGTGCTAGTGCAAAAGGATTAGCAATAACATATTTAGATGCCAAACAAGACATAGAAGCTGCTATAGATTATGTTTACAAAAACAATAACAATCAAGGTTTTATGTTAGTAGGAAGTTCTTACTCGGCTACTTTATCTCTATTGATTGCTAGTGAAAATGATAAAATCAAATCTGTTGCAGCCTTTAGTCCTGGCGAATATTTTAAAGGGATAAATATTCAAGAGTCGATTAAAGATTTAAAGAAACCAACATTTGTTACTGCTTCTAAAAAAGAAACACCTGCTTTAGAAGTGTTAGTAAGTAGAATTAAAAACGAGAATTTAACGGTATACAAACCTCAAGAAGAAGGGATTCATGGGTCTAGAGCTTTATGGAAAACAACTAGTGGGACAGTTAATTATTGGAATGCATTTTCTGCATTTTTAGAGTCTAAATAGGATTGAAAAAAACCATACAATTTATGATTATAAGTGCATTGGCATTTACTTTGTTAAATGTAGGTGTCAAGTATTTAGGCAAATTTAATGTCTATCAAATTGTATTTTTTAGAGCATTAGGTTCTTTGTTTTTTACTTATCCGTTTTTGTTAAAAAATAAAATTTCGATAGTAGGTAATAAAGTTAAGTTATTAATAGCAAGAAGTATTGTCGGCTTAATTGCAATGACTTTATTTTTTTCAGCCTTAAAATTATTACCAACAGGTACAGCAGTTTCCATTCGCTATATTGCGCCAATTTTTGCAGCCTTATTTGCTTTGTTAATTTTAAAAGAAAAAATAAAACCCATACAATGGTTGTTTTTTATAGCAGCTTTTTGTGGGGTTTTAATGCTTAAAGGATTTGATACAGATATCAATAGCCTAGGTTTTATTTTTGCCTTGATTTCTGCATTATTTACTGGTTTAGTTTTTATACTTATAAGAAAAATTGGTACTCATGATCACCCTATGGTGATTGTCAATTATTTTATGACCACTTCATTTATTATTTCTGGTGTTTTAAGCATTAAGTTTTGGATTCATCCAGAAGGTCTAGAATGGGTATGTTTATTAAGCTTAGGTGTATTTGGTTATTTTGGACAAATTTATATGACTAAAGCGTTGCAAAATTCTGAAACTAGATTGGTTGCACCTTTAAAATATATTGAAGTAGTATTTACTATGTTAGCAGGTGTTATTTGGTTTACCGAAGATTATACAAGCATCACCATTTTAGGTATGTTGCTAATTATAACAAGTTTAGTACTTAATGTTTTAATAGTTAAGAAAAAATAGCTACTACAACAATTCTAAAGTGCGTTCTAAAGCCATTCCTCTAGATCCTTTTATCAATATTGAATTATACTGAATTGAAGTAAAACTGGTTTTAAAGCTTTCAAAAGAATTGAACTGCCTCACTTTTTTAGACTCTATTTTTACCTTAAAAAAGTGTTCGCCAACCAAAATTATAGTATCTATATTTAAGTTGTTTGCTAATTTAGCTATTGCTAAATGTTCACTTTCTGCAGCATCACCAAGCTCAAACATATCACCTAAAATTGCTGTTTTTTTAATGGCTTTTTGATTACTAAAGTTTTTTAACGCAACCTCCATACTTGATGGATTGGCATTGTAAGCATCTAAAATAATACGATTAGATTCTTTTTCTATTATTTGCGATCTGTTATTAGTTGGGATGTATGCTTCTATTGCTGTTTTAATAGCCTTAATTTGGACGTTAAAGTGTTTTCCTATAATTGTTGCAGCACAAAGATTAGCAAAGTTGTATTCGCCTATCAAGTTTGATTTGATAGTTTGGTTTTCAACATTAAAAGCAACAAAAGGGGAAGCCTCTATAAAATCTATCTTATAATAATTAGTATCGGTTTTACTAAAACCAAACTTTTTTATATGGGTACTCAATTTTTCTTTCTGTATAGGGTCATCTGCGTTTAAAAAAATAGGTTTATTATTATTTATTAGGTAATTGTATAGTTCGCTTTTGCCTTTTATAACACCTTTAATTCCTCCAAACCCCTCAAGATGTGCTTTCCCAAAGTTGGTTATATATCCATAATCAGGTTTTGCAATAGTACATAAAAACTCAATTTCTTTTTGATGGTTGGCACCCATTTCTACAATACCAATTTCTGTGTCTTTTTTCATTGATAACAAGGTTAGGGGTACACCAATGTGGTTGTTTAAATTACCTATTGTTGCTGTAGTATTATAATGTTGCGATAAGGTTGTATTAATTAATTCTTTAGTAGTGGTTTTTCCGTTACTACCAGTAAGAGCTATAATTTTTAACCCTAAATAGGTTCTATGATAGGTTGCTAATTCTTGTAACGTTTTTAAACTGTTTTCTACTAGAATAGTGTTTTTTGATGTATAGTATCTATCATCATCTATTACAGCATATTTAGCTCCTTTTTTTAAAGCTTCTTCAGTAAATTTATTACCATTAAAGTTGTCGCCACTTAAAGCAAAAAACAGATTGTTCTCAGTTACTTTTCTAGTATCTGTGCTTATGGCATTGCATTTTAAAAACAGGTGATGAAGTAATTCTATTTTCATAAAATAAAAGTATAAAAAAAGTCCTAACAAAATGTGTTAGGACTTTAATTTATTACTTAAAAAAGTTATTTAATTTTTAGTCTTACGTTGTCCTTTAGATTTAGAACCTACTCTAGACATTGCACATCTAAACCCAATATAGTCTGTTGCCATGTTTTGTGGATAATAACGTCTTTGTGCAGGATCTAACCAGTATTCTCTATCTTTCCAAGAACCACCTTTGTAAACTCTTACTTCATCATTAATTAAAGAAGTACGCTTACTAGACTTGTCGTATTCCCTTATCATATTACCAGCAGAATCAATTTCAATATTATGTTTAGGTGAGTTGTACATTTTTCCTGTAGTATTTTTCTTTTCACCACCTTCAACTTCGTCGTCAAAACCATCATTATAATAACGAGATGAAGCTACATCACCATCTCTAAAGTTACGATTATCACTAGTGTCAAAGTTTGTTCTTAAGTAGGTTTCGTTTTCATCTACAGGTTGTGTTGCAATTTCTCCTGGTAAATCTCTAGGTATAACTTTTCCATTTGGTAAAGTGTCAAAAACTATTTCGTCTGTACCAACAACCTTAACAGAGCCATCATCATTTATTACATTTTTAGTATATACATTACCTCTATAGTAGTTAAAGTCATTAAACTCATCATCTACAATTGGTCTGTAAACATCAGCAACCCATTCTGCAACGTTACCAGCCATATCATATAGACCGTAATCATTTGGAGCGTAAGATTTTACTTGAGCAGTAATATCTGCACCATCATCAGACCAACCTGCAATTCCACCATAATCTCCTTTTCCTTGCTTAAAGTTGGCTAATTGATCTCCTTTTATTTGACGTTTCCCTGAGCGTGTATATTGACCATCCCATGGGTATTTTTTACGTCCTCTGTATACGTTATAACTTCTAATTTCAGATAAACCCAAAGCAGAATATTCCCATTCTGTCTCTGTTGGTAGTCTGTATTTAGGCGAAACTAAACCAGTTTCTCTAGATGCGTAAACATTAATTTCATCTCCAGCTGCATTTGTTTGTGGCTTTAATTTACCACCTCTTAATATGTCTTCGTTTCCTCCAAAAGTTTGTGTTGGCGAATTTATATAAGTATCTGTACTAAAGTTAGCATCTGCTGTAGCTTCAAGTTGGCTACCTTGTTTTAAGTATCCGTTTTGTTGAAGTGATAATTCGTTAACTCTATCTGTTCTCCAATTAGCAAATTCAACTGCTTGTATCCAACTTACTCCAACTACAGGATATTCTCCATAACCTGGATGTCGTAAGTAGTTTTCCGTCATTACTTCGTTGTATCCTAAACGGTTTCTCCAAACTAAAGTATCTGGTAAAACACCATTGTAGATAGCTCTAAAGTTTTCTTCTTCTGGTGGATAAGTTCTTTTAATCCAATCTAAGTATTCAAGATACATTTTATTAGTAACCTCAGTTTCATCCATGTAAAATGATTGAATGTGTTGTTGGTTAGGTGTGTTGTTCCAATCATGCATAACATCATCTTGGACTCTACCCATAGTGAAAGTTCCACCTTCAACAAAAACTAATCCTGGAGCTGTTTCTTGTTCTTTAAATTTTGTGTTGTATTGAAAACCACCCTCTTTAGAGTTGATGTTCCAACCTGTTGCTCTTGATGTGTTTGAGCCACTTCCTGACCTTTTACAACCAGTCAAGGTTAATGAAATTGCGACTGCGAATAACAATCTAGATACAATTACTTTTTTCATATTAATACGTTTAAGTAAGCTAATTACGTTTTTTAGGAATCGCAATATAAGAATTAAACCCAAGACTACAAGTTAATTTTGTATTTTTGAATAAAAAAAATTGCATTTCATCCTGTTTTTTTTACCTTACGACGATAATTTTTATGTTTTTTACCGACGATTTGAAACATTATAACGTGGGTTTTTAAATATTATTATTGTAATTTTGAAACATTTCTATGAAATTATTATATTTTAAATAATATCATCTAAAATTAGACGTTAGTATTGCAATGAAAAAGATATTACTATTAGTACTATTAGTACTCAACCTTACGCCTTTATTTTCGCAACAAAAAAAGATAAGTCTAGTTTGGGAGGCTCCTAAAACTTTTGCTGCAGATACTTATGCGTTAACAATTCCTGTTTTTTCGCCATCAGAAAACTTTTCTTTTGACTTAAATAATGGTATTCAATATATAAGTCAATGGAAAGTTGATAACACAGTTGATGAGCAATCTGTTAATCTTACTAATGTTGTTTACCAAGCAATTTCTAGAGCAGATTTAAAAAGCTTAAACTTAAAAACGATACCAACGTCTTTAAGATATCAACTTAAAAACTCAAAAGGAAGAAACACTAATTATGCTGTGTTTTCTTTATCACCTATAATTAAAGTTGGTACTACTTTTAAAAAAGTAATTGGTTTTACTATTAATTATGCTAATAGTAATAATGCAAACAGATCAAATAATACTCAAGCTATAACTAACTCTGCTTTAAGTAATGGTGATTGGTATAAGTTTATTGTATTACAATCCGGAGTTCACAAAATATCTAAAACATTTTTATCTGATTTAGGTATTAATGCAAATCTTCTTGATCCAAGAAACATTAAAGTTTATGGTAATGGAGGTAGAATGATGCCTTATGCTAATAGTGCTAACTTTCCTTTAGATCCTCAAGAAAATGCCATTAGAGTAATAGGAGAAGAGGACGGTGTTTTTAATGATGCAGATTATATTCTATTTTATGCTGAAGGACCAGGTGCAGATGTAGAAGTACCTAATATAAATACAAATTTAAATCCTTATTCAAATTCTACGGTGTACTACATTAATATAAGTGGTGGACAAGGAAAACGTATTCAAGACTATATAGAACCAACCGGAATTTCTAATGTTACATTTAATACGTTTCAAGATTATCAATTTCATGAAATAGATGAAACTAATATTGTTTTTGTTGGAAGACGTTGGTTTGGAGAAAAATTTGGAGTAGAAAACTCTAGAAGTTTCGATTTTGTTTTTCCTAATTTAGTAAATACTGAACCTGTAAATTTAAAAGTAATAACAGCTTCAAATGCTACAAGTACATCAAGTTTTGCTGTTAATGTTAATAATACTGTTGTAGGTGGTATAACCCTTTCTGAGTCAAACTCAGCAAATGGTGTTTTGGCTTCAGAAGGTACATACCAAAACAATATTAATATAAATACTGATGCTATTAATTTGGTGTTAGATTATGACAATTTAGGTAATCCAAGTGCTTCCGCCTATCTTGACTATATAGGTATAGAAGCAACTAGAGATTTAGCTTTTGCGGGACAACAATTTGATTTTTTTAATAAAACAGCCTTAACACTTAATGGAGTAGGGACCTATACATTCTCTAATGCATCTCAAGTGCAAGAGATTTGGGATGTGACAGATTTATATAATGCAACGAGTATTTTAAATGAAACAGCACAACCTACTGTCAGTTTCAATGCACAACTATCTAGTTTAAAAAAATACGTTACTGTTAGTAGCTTGAGTTATTATGAGCCAACTCTTGTGTCAAATGGTAGAATTTTTAATCAAAATATCAAAGGGTCTGTCTTTTTAAATAATGAAGGAAATTTTGAAGATATTGATTATTTAATGCTTACTACTTCCTCTCATATACAGCAGGCAGAACGTTTAGCACAGATAAACAGAGATAAAAATAACTTAAATGTAAAAGTTATTACTTTACAATCAATTTATAACGAATTTTCTTCTGGTAACCCAGATATTGCAGGAATTAGAAACTTTGTTAAATACGTTTATGATAACGCAAGTACACCAGAAAATAGAGTTAAATATTTATGTCTCTTTGGAGATGCTTCTTTTGATTATAAAGAACGTATTGCACCAAACACTTATAATTTTCCTATTTGGAATGCTTACAGTAGTTTTAATTTAACTAATTCTTTTACCTCCGATGATTTTTTCGCTTATGTAGATGAAAACGAAGGTGATTTAGATTTATTTAATAATGCAAATAAATTAGATATAGCAGTTGGAAGGATTTTAGCCGATTCGCCTCAACGTGCAAAAGAAATGGTAGATAAAGTAGAAATCTATTATTCAAAAGAAGCATTAGGTAGTTGGCGAAATAATTTTGTAGTTATTTCAGATGATGTAGATGAGCCTTGGGAGGCAACACTTCAAGAAACAACAGATGCGATTGGAGATGAAGTTCCTCAATTTAAACCATTTATTAACGTAGCTAAGATTCATACAGATTCTTTTCAACAAGAAGCTTCTGCTGGTGGAGACCGTTATCCAGAAGTAAATAGTGCTATTAATAATGCTATCGAAAATGGCGCCATAATGGTTAACTACTTTGGTCATGGAGGTGAAGATGGGTTGGCTTTTGAGCGTATTTTTCAAAAACCAGATGCAGAAGGACTAAATAACGTTTGTAGATTAAATCTATTTGTAACTGTGACTTGCGAGTTTACCCGTTTTGATAACCCGCTTCGTGTCACTGCTGGTGAATTAATCTATTGGAATAAAGGAGCTGGAGCTATTTCATTAATTTCTACAACTAGACAAATTTTTGTAACAGTAGGGAAAGATTTTAATAATATTTTAAAAGATTATTTGTTTTCATACAGCACGCTAGATAATTTTGCAGATAACGAATACCCTACAATAGCAGAAGCTTTAATGTTAGCAAAAAATGATCCTACCTTTTCTAATCCACAGAAAAATCTTGTTTTTTATATTGGAGATCCTGCTTTAACATTAGCTTTTCCGCAACCAGATATTAGATTAACAAAAATAAATGATGTATCAATCTCACAAGATACAGACGTGCTTCAAGCTCTTAGTTATGCAGAATTAGAAGGAGAAGTTACCGATGTTGATGGTAATGTGTTAACTGATTATAATGGTATTTTAACAACTACTATCTATGATAAAGAAATAGATAGACAAACCCTTGCTAATGATAATACATTTGGAGGCGGACAATTAATTGTTTTAGACTACAAAACACTTGGGCCAATTGTTTTTAGAGGTCAAGCATCAATAACAAATGGTAAGTTTGATTTTGACTTTGTTGTGCCCAAAGATATAGGTATTCCTGTCGGAGACGCAAAAGTAAGTTTTTATGCTACAAGAGAAAACTCATTAGAAGATAAATCAGGAGCTAGTGTTGGGGTTTTGAAAATTGGAGGTATTAATCCTAATGCAGTCGAAGACAATATTGGTCCAAAAATTCAGTTATTTATGAATGACGAAGCTTTTGCTTCTGGAGGGATCACTAACGAGTCTCCAACGCTTATAGTTAAGTTTGAAGATGAAAACGGTATAAACACAGCAAGTGGAATTGGACATGATATTGTTGCACTAATAGATGGAGACGAAGTAAATCCGTTTGTTTTAAATGATTATTACCTAACAGAAATTGATGATTTTACAAAAGGTGGCTTAAGTTTTCCGTTTAGGGACTTGTCTCCAGGTTTACACACCATGTCTTTAAAAGCTTGGGATGTGTATAATAATTCGTCTATTGCCGAAATACAATTCATGGTTTTTAACGAAAATGAAAGTTTAGTAATAAATAACGTACTAAATTATCCTAATCCGTTTGTAAATTATACCGAGTTTTGGTTTAGTCACAATAGTTCAGAGTTTTTAGATGTTACGGTTCAGATTTTTACAATTTCTGGTAAATTAGTTAGAACCCTAAATGGGCAGACAACAGGAATAGGTGGTAAGTCTTTTGCATCAACATCAAGAGATATTGTTTGGGATGGACGTGATGATTTTGGAGACAGAATAGGAAAAGGTACTTATGTCTATAAGCTTAAAGTGCACTCGCCAAGCACAAATAAAACAGTAGAAAAAATAGAGAAACTTGTAATACTCTAATAATAAATTATATTTGTTAACTAATATTTATATATGAAAATTAAAATTTTAATAGCTTTAGCTTTCCTTTTATCCCTTAAAGGGCTATCGCAAACAACCATAATACCTAATAATCCGGACTCAAGAGTTATTACAACTGGTGTGCCATTTTTGCTAATAGCACCAGACGCAAGAGCTGCAGCTTTAGGAGATATGGGTGTTGCAACATCTCCAGACGCATTTTCACAACAATGGAATTCTGCTAAATATGTGTTTTCAGAAACTAAATCAGGAGTCGCAATAAGTTATACACCATACTTAAGTCAATTAGTTAATGACATTTTTTTAGGTAGTGTTACCTATTTTAATAGACTAGATGAGAACAGTGCATTTGGTGCTAGTTTAAAATATTTCTCTCTAGGAGATATCGAGTTTGTTCAGGATGAATTTTCTGAAGCTTTAATACAACGACCAAACGAGTTTACATTAGACCTCTCTTATTCATTACGTTTGAGTGATCAATTCGGGATGTCTGTAGCGATGCGTTATCTGAGTTCTGATTTAAAATTAAACACAGGAAATACAGATACTTCTTCAGCAAATACTTTTGGCGTAGATATCTCTGGATATTATCAAAGTGAAGAACAAGCATATGACGATTTTAATGGGCGTTGGAGAGGTGGATTTGCTATTCAAAATTTAGGACCAACCTTTAAATATGATGAAGCTGGTCAGGAAAATTTTCAACCTACTAATTTGCGTTTAGGAGTTGGTTTTGACTTTATTTTTGATGAATACAATAAGCTTGGTGTTACCGCAGAGTTTGCTAAATTATTAGTCCCTACACCACCAATTTTAGGTAGTGAAGTTGAATTTGACGATCTTAATGGTAATGGTGTTTATGATGAAGACTCCGAAACTTTAGGTAATACTGTAGCGTCAGATTTAATTATTTCTGGACAAGATAACGACGTGTCGTTTTTATCAGGTGTTTTTCAATCTTTTGGAGATGCACCAGGTGGATTTACAGAAGAGATAAATGAGTTTACTTATGCTTTAGGAGCAGAATACCTATATCAAGATTCATTTGCACTAAGATTAGGGTATTTTAACGAGCACGAAACAAAAGGAGCACGTAAATTCTTTGCTTTAGGAGCAGGATTTACATACAATGTAATAAATATAGATTTATCATATTTATTCTCAGCATCTCAAGTAGTAAGTCCATTAGAAAGCACACTTAGATTCTCGTTAACCTTTAATTTAGGAGCAGGAACATATAATGAGTATTAAAAAATATAACCAATACTATAATAAA
>JALZUT010000205.1 GCA_023300575.1 Olleya sp. | reverse complement strand
ATTACTGGCATTCCGTAAGATATATTGGGTACAAAATGACCATCCATTACATCTATATGAAACCAATCGGCATCACTATTATTAACCATTTCTGTATCACGTTGCAGATTGCCAAAATCTGCAGCAAGCATTGAAGGTGCAATTAATTTTGAAGACATTTTTATAGTAGTTTGTGTTGTTTTTACAAATATAGAAAAGTCTTTTTTAAGTCTCTTCCATTTGGGAAGAGATTTATATATTGGGTTATAAAATGAGTGAACCCGAAGTAATCAGCTTCGGGTTCTTTCATCAATCAAAAAACGAACAGTTATGAATAACTGTTTGTTACTGTAACTTAGGCTTTATTTATCCTAAGTATGTTTTTAATATTTTACTTCTAGATGTATGTTTTAATCTACGAATCGCTTTTTCTTTAATTTGTCTAACACGCTCTCTAGTTAGTTCAAAAGTTTCGCCAATTTCTTCTAATGTCATTGGATGTTGATTGCCTAAACCAAAGTATAATCTAATAACATCTGCTTCTCGAGGTGTTAAGGTGTCTAAAGTACGTTCTATTTCTGTACGTAAAGATTCGTGTAATAATTCGCGATCTGGATTTGGCGACTCACCAGAGTTTAATACATCGTAAAGGTTAGAGTCTTCTCCTTGAACTAAAGGTGCATCCATACTAACGTGACGACCAGAATTTTTCATAGATTCCTTTACGTCATTAATCGTCATATCTAATTCTTTTGCAATCTCTTCAGCACTTGGTGGACGTTCGTGCGATTGCTCTAAAAATGCAAAAGTTTTATTTATTTTATTAATAGATCCAATTTTATTAAGCGGTAAACGCACAATTCTTGATTGTTCTGCTAATGCTTGTAAGATAGATTGTCTAATCCACCAAACAGCATAAGATATAAATTTAAAACCACGTGTTTCATCAAAACGCTGTCCAGCTTTAATTAATCCTAAATTACCTTCGTTAATTAAATCTGGTAATGTTAGACCTTGATTTTGGTATTGTTTAGATACCGATACAACAAAACGTAAATTAGCTTTAGTTAGTTCTTCAAGTGCTAAATGATCTCCAGCCTTTATGCGTTGTGCTAATTCTACCTCTTCGTCTGCAGTAATTAAATCAACCTTTCCAATTTCTTGTAAATATTTGTCTAAAGACGCGGTTTCCCTATTGGTTACCTGCTTGGTGATTTTAAGTTGTCTCATTTTATTATGTGCTTTTAATTTGGGTACATCTAATATGCTAAATATTTATACGTAGTATGCACACTAAATGTTACAATAAAAGCGAAATTTATTAAATTCTGATTTATTTTTTAATCGTAAAATACTTACTATAAACTTTATCTATGTCATATTCTGGTTCAATAATATGACCTTGACCTTCTATAGTAAACACATCAATACTTTCTACATGACCTTCTAATTTATCTTTTGTACTATTGTTTAGACTTATCCAATCTTTTTCATCTAATTCACCTGCTGCTAATAGTATTCTATAATCCTTCCATTTGTCTGAAATTTCATTAGTGCCTAAGCCACCTGGAAACGTTATAATTCCTTCAAATAATTCTGGTCTTGCAGAAGCAAAATTATAGGCAGCTAAACCACCCATTGAGGTTCCTGCAACAATCCAATTTTGATCTGTTACATTTAGATTATTCATTATATCTGCAACTAATTGATCTATTTCATATTTATCCATTTTGGAGAGAGGCCTTCCAGAAGGACCTAAAGGTAAAATTGTGATATAGTTTTCTAAATATTTAGAGTCGAATAATGTATAGTAACAGTAGTTTACGATCTTCTCGCTTGCATTACCACCAGAAAGCCCAAGAAATACTTTATAGCTAGTTGATTTATCATAATTAAGCGGATAAACAATTTTGTAGTTAAATTTTGCGGTGTAAGTATATTCAAATTGTTTTGATTCTACATTACTTAAAATGCTATCTGGTACGTGAAAGTTTTGTCCGTAAGCACTAAAACTTAGACACATTAAGATTATAAAATAAGTCAGTTTTTTCATTTTTAAATTGTATTGATATTTATAATTAAGACCCAATAAGAGTTTGTTTGATTACAATATACTGATTTAGTAAACAAATAAAAGAATTAATACCTGCGAAATAAAAAAAGCTCATCAAAATTGATTGACTTTTTAGTAAATAACATCGCGTTTACTTTATAACAAAACGACTGTAAGTATTTTGAATTTTTATAATATAAATACCACTTGAAAGCTTACTAATATTAATTTTACCATTTGTATTTAACAGTTGGGCTTTAATAAGTGTTTTACCAGTAATATCAAATACTTCAATACCACCAATTAAGGTTTCTTTTTGTGATTTAATATAAATAAAATCGTTTTTATTTGGTATTGGGTAGATCGTAATCCCTTTTTCTTCTATAGTTTTTGTTGTTGTGTTTAGAACGCTACAGGTCACGTTTTCTCCATGTATTTCTACTTCTTCATAACTATTCCATCCACTACCTTCAGAGTTTCCGTAACCTAAGATTCTTATATATCTTATTACTAGGTTATTGGCTAACGCAAATGACTCGAAACCAACAGTTGTACCAGAACTTGATATCACGTTAGCGGTAGTATCTGTATATGTGATACCATCTATTGAAGTTGCTATTTTAAAATAACTGGTTCTTGTACTTCCTTTATGAAAATAAATAGCGATACTAGTAACAGTTTTGCTACATTGTAAATCATAGGTTATGTAAACAGAACCATTATTAGAATTTGCAGACCATCGTGTTGTTACATCATCATCGATTGTGTTTTCAGGGATATTTGGATCTTGAGTGCCAATACCAGTTACTGAAATGCCAGTAATTGGTACAGCGTTGTTAGGATCAAAAGTACCGTCTGATTGCGTAACATTTATAGTGTGATTTAATGTGCCTCCATTTTCTAGAATTGTTATAATAGCAGTTCTTACAGTTCCTGAAGTATTATTAGATGCTGTTGCTGTAATTGTTGTGCTATTTGTTCCGTTAGAAGCATTTAAGGTTAGCCAATCTGCATCATCTGATAGAGTCCAGCTAATGTTAGAATTAACATCAAAGTCAATATTACCTCCAGTTATAGGATAAGTAATAGTAGTGGTAGACCCATTTAAAAAAGGAGTTTGTGCAGATAAGAAACCAATGGTTACTCCTAAATCTGCAGTTGTATATGGTAGATTGGTTCCGTTTGCGCCAAATTCTTCAGCTCCAGCATCAATACTACTATCTCTTATTCCGCCTAATATATCATCTGTTAAAAATGAATAGGATCCAACTCCTGCATTAATAGCAGTACTTCCAGTTGCAAGTTGGTAGAAATCGGATCCACTTACTAACAAACCTGAAGTTACAGTTTGATTATTATCTGCGCCATTTGTTAAGTCCCAACTACCATTTTGAGTTATGTTTCCTTCGTAGATAGAACTTCCAATTGCTGCTGTTTGCTCATCAAATGCGTTATCGCTTGTGTTTAGCATAATATTATTAGCAACAATAATATTTTCTGGAGCTAATGTTAAGTTGCTACCTACATTAGTACCTATTCTAAAACCATAGTCGCAATTAACAAAGGTATTATTAACAATCGTGGTGTTTTTTACTTGGTAATAACCATTAAGAGCTGTGTTTGGTCTACCGTTACTTATATTTATTGCACCAGCAGTTTTGGTGTTACTTCCATCAGGTTTTTCTGAGTTTACAGCCTCTATATAATTATTGTATACCTTATGTCCTTCACCTATAACCCTTATACCACCAGAAAACAGGTTGTTGTCTGCAAAAAAGTAATTATTGTAAACCTCACAGTCATTACCATGTCTTAAAGTTAATGTGCCTTGATAGTCTTTAAACGTATTATTGTAGTATTTGTTTTTACCACTTTTATTAGAAATAATCTCTACTTCTCCAGACCAGTTATAAAATAAGTTATCATAAATTTCTGTAAAAGAATCTGATAATGAGGTACTACTGTTTCCAATTCTAATTGCGTCTTGATCATTTAGAGCGTTTACTTCACCAACAGCTGTTCTGTCTGCAAAGTAGTTGTGGTGTATTTTAGTATAGTCAGGATTAGTATCATTTCTGTTGTCATTTATAATACTTCCTATACCATGTTTACCAATAAAGGAATTGTTACTTATTTCATTGAATTGTCCATAAACTAAAATCCATTTAAAAGTATCTGTAGCCTGGGCAGCAGTACCATTGTAGTTGTCAATTTTTATGTTGGCTACTTTACAATTATTACACGCATTATTACTAGTGTCTCTAAATTCTATAATAGGTTCTATATTTCCACCACTACTAGTTAAGTTAGACGGATTTTGAAATATAAAGCCTTCAAAAAAGATATAGTTTCCACCCAAACTAATATTACAGTCACCTTCAAAAAATACTTGACCAGGATTTTCTGCTCTAATAATTACTGGATTGGTAATTGTACCTGTTTTATTTATAGAAATGTTTATATCTGTCCAAATACCATTTGCTAATATAATAGTTGTTCCAGCCGAAGCGTTTGTAATAGCTGTTTGTAACTCTGAGTTGTTATTTACAATTTGAGAGTAAGATTGATTGCAAAAAGTTATAAAGACAATTAAAAAGGTAAGTAGCTTAGTAGATTTGTTTTTCATAAATTAGTGATTTGCAAATTGGTTAACCAATTTGGATAACTAATACAAATATACCACTCAATTCTCTATAAACCAACAAGTTTTAATGAGATGAGAACTAAACAATCAATTGTTGTTATTTATCTAGAGATGATTAAAATTCAGAATGTATTAATACGTATGGTTTATTCAAAATCTAATAATTGTGTTGCTTCTATAAGTTGTTTAAGCGCATTAATTTTGGAATTTAATTTATTAAAAAAGGTGTTACGCTCTTTTTCTCCTGCAGTGTTTAGTAGTTTTGAGTTTGATAGTTGCTTTTTTAAAAAGATTTCGGCTTCTTTACAGGTATGCTGATCACTAGTTTTGTAATAAGAAAGCAAAGTAAATGGTACATATAATAATTGCGCATCAGGAGTACTTACTAAAACATTATTATTCATCAAATGAAGCTCGTTATAATAGAGTCTAAATAGATTTGGGCTTGTAATTAATTTGTTTAAAATTTCTGAAATCAATTTTTTTAATAACACGCATAACTCTAGAGCAGTATTGGTGTTGACTTGTCCTGCTTGATGGTAAAAATATATTTGTTTTAATGTACTATTAATAGTGGTAATATCCCAAATTTCCTTAGTGTTTAAGTTGTTATACAAACTTCTTAGTTTTTTACCTGCTTCAATTAAAGTAGTACTTGGTGCAAAACTGTCAAAACTTATAGTTGCTAATTGTGGGTTTAACAACTTTAACCAGACATAATATTTAAACCTACTTAAAGTATCACCATTTAAATTATAGAATAGCGGAATATCCTTTGCTGAATATAAAATACTACTATCCTTTTGCTTTAATAAGGGTAATAGCGAGTTGTAAGAATCTTCAAAGTAGAGTTGAAGCTGTGCTTCGCTCTCTATATGCTTTGTTTTTTCTATAGGTACAAATTCGGTAGAAGTGTTTTCAAACAAGCTGTCTAACGACAAATTATAGTATTTGGCTAAAGTCACACTTGCATCTAAAGATAATTTGCTTTTTAAGCTCTAACGTCTGTGTGCGGCATCGTAACTAATATCTAAAGCTGTCCCGACAGCTTCAAATGTTTCTTTTAGATATAGCAGTTAAATCTGAAAAGCGTGTAAATATTAAAGCAAAAGACAATAAAAAATTAAAATTTAAAAGAGTTGAATTTGAAAATGCTCAATATTATGGTATTTCCAAAATAAAAGGAGAGATTATAAAATCTCAATTAAATGAGAGTGAATTTGGAGAAATAAACCTTCATAATAAGACAATGTCTATTATATATGGAACAGGAATTGGCATTATTGTAACTGCATTTTCTGCTTGATTAATAACTGTAGAGAATAAACCAGATTCAGACAGAGGAAAAAATTTACAGTTTCCTAATTAACAAAAAAGCCCATCAAATTAATTGATGGGCTTTTTAATACTATAGATTTAAAAAGAATTACTCTTCCTTCTTATCTTCTCTTGGTTTTCTGTCATCGCGA
>JALZUT010000204.1 GCA_023300575.1 Olleya sp. | reverse complement strand
TTTGCGCTTTAGCATTTGACAAACAATTAAATAATGTTGATTTTCCTACATTTGGTAATCCTACAATTCCTGCTTTCATTGAAAATTTATTTTCATTCCCATGACAATGAGAATCTGATTATCTTAAAGTATCGTTTTAAGATTGCAAATGTAATTAAATATCAAAATATTGACTTCATTTTATAAATAATTATAACATTTAAAGTAGGACATTTTATCTTTTAGATGTTATAAGTTAAAGATCTTAATATTTTTTTTAAAAAATATAGAACATTAACTAATTAAAAACCAATTATTATGAAATCTAATTACCTTTTATTTTTAATAGTCTTGACACTATGCTCTTGTAGTAATAATGAAACACTAGTTTTAGAAGAAGTCCAATTTACACTTACCGGAAAATTTGTTGCACCTAATGGATTAGATCCAATCTCTAATGCAAAAGCACGTGTATATTTAAATACTGAGTTAAAAGCGGAAGCCTTAACAGACAGTCAAGGAAACTATACTTTAGCTGTACCACAAGGCGATTTTACTTTAGTATTAAACAAAGGGAAATTTAAAACCGAAAAACAAATAACTATTACTAGTGATGCTACATTAGAAACTTTTCAGGTAGAAACTTTTCCAACAATAGGTGTCGTAACTGGATATTATGATAATATTGAAAGTGTTTTATATGATATTGGATTAGTTAATCCTATAACGCAAACACCTTTATTTGATATAATTGAAGGTAAAGATTTAAGTGGTCGACATGCCAATACAAAACACCAACAACATACTGCTCATGGAGCAGGCTTAAACAGGTCACAACAAAACCCATTATTAGATCCAAATGTTAGTTATCATTTTGGAGACTTGATGGCAGACCCTGCACTTATGGCAACCTATGATATTATATTTTTAAACTGTGGTTTAAGCGAGGTTTTAGAGGACACGTCTAGTGTTTTAGCAGATTATGTTAGCAATGGTGGTGTGTTGTATACTACAGATTGGGCAGCAGGCTATTTAGATGCTATAACAAATTCTGGAGCAAACTACTTGACACCTTATACTCCAGAAAAAAGTGGTATTTCTACAACTACAACTGCTACCATACTAAATGATGATTTAAGTGCTTGGTTGTTACTAAACTTTAATATTTCTATTAATAATACGGTAGAAATACATGACTTTTTAAACTCTTGGCAAGTTATTGATAGTCATGACGCTAATACTACTATCTCCTGGTTGAACGGACCAGTAACTTATAGAGATGACATGAATGTTGATATAAGTGAAAATAAAGATTTAGCCTTTACTTTTTTACACGGAAATGGTGCAGTCTTTTACTCGTCTTTTCATACAGAAAATAATCAGGTTGATGATTTTTCTGATGTGGATAGAATTATGCAATTTTTAGTTTTTGAAATGTCTGTTGTAGAATAATTAAAACCTTGTAAAATAATAAAAATCCTAAACGTTTTGTTTAGGATTTTTTTTGTTAAATTAATTCATCATGTTCTAAGACACTTTACACGCATCTAATGTCGTTTGGTAAATCGCTTCGTATTTAGGTACGATTTGATGGATATCAAATTTATTTGCTTGTACTTTAGCATTTGCTTTAAATTGTGCTAGCCTAGCTTCATCTGTAAGAATATGAAGCGCATTTTTGGTCATATCTTCTATATCTTCTACATTACTTAAATAACCAGAAAAATCATGCTCATTTACTTCTGGGATCCCTCCTGTATTACTAGATATTACTGGCACTCCAGATGCCATAGCTTCTAAAGCAGATAATCCAAAACTTTCGGTTTGACTTGGTAATAAGAATAAATCCGAGAAACATAAAATACGGTCAATTTCATTACTATTACCAAAGAATACGACCTTGTCGCTAATGCCTAATTCGGCACATAAACGTTCTGCTGGCTCACGTTCTGGTCCTTCACCAACCATCATTAGTTTAGCAGGGATTTGGTTTTGAATGTTATTAAAAATACGAATTACATCTGGTATGCGTTTTACTTCTCGCATATTACTAATGTGGGTGATTATTTTTTCATTTTCTGTTGCCATCATACCACGTTGACAATCTGTAAAGCCATTATCAAACTTAGTTAAATCAATAAAATTGGTTACAACATTAATCTCCTTTTTAATATTAAACAGACGCAGCGTATCGTCTTTAAGACTTTGCGAAACAGCGGTTACAGCATTAGATTTATTAATACTAAATGTTACTGCTGGTTTATAAAACGGATGATTACCAACTAAAGTAATATCTGTACCGTGTAATGTGGTCACAATTGGAACGTAAATATTCTCTTCGCCTAACATTTTTTGAGCCATATAAGCTGCATATGCATGAGGAATAGCATAATGTACGTGTAAAATTTCGATATTATAAAGTTTTACCATATCGACTAACTTACTAGATAATGCAAGCTCATAAGGTTGGTAATGAAATAACGGATATTCTGGCACATTTACTTCATGAAAATGGACATTATTACCTAATAATTCTAAACGTACTGGTTGGTTATAGGTTATAAAATGAATTTCATGTCCACGTTTAGAAAGTGCTAATCCTAACTCTGTTGCTACTACACCACTTCCTCCAAACGTTGGGTAACATACTATGCCTATTTTCATTATAAATTTTTAATTGTTAAGTATTAAAAGTTATTTACTCAAACTTAATATTACATATTTTTATTAGTCTTCTAAATATTAGATTCTTTACAGTTTTAAATACTCAAGTCACTTGTAACTTTAAGTACTTAAATCTAATCCACAATCGCTTCGTAAATTGCAGCTTGTATGTTGGTTCTAATATCTTCTCTTAATAAGGTGTTTTTACCTTTAGAAGTTGGATATGTCCTGTTTGCCATAAACACATATACAATTTCTTCTTCTGGATCTGTCCAAGCATATGTACCAGTAAACCCAGAATGCCCAAAGCTTTTCATACTAAGACATCCACAGGTTGGACCAGATTCGCCTAATTGAGGTTTATCAAAACCAATACCTCTTCTTACTTTTTTGTCACAATAATAACACGTATTAAACTTATCTATAGTTTCAGGTTTTAAATACCTAACACCACCATAATAGCCTTTCTGTAAATACATTTGCATAATCTTAGTAATATCATTAGCATTACTAAAAACACCCGCGTGACCTCCAACTCCTCCTTGCATAGCTGCTCCCATATCATGCACATAACCTTGGACTTTTTGGAAGCGGTAATAATCATCATTTTCTGAAGGCACTATTCTACTATCGCTAATTTTATTATACGGATTATACAACGTATTATTTGCTCCGATAGATTTATAAAAATGATCTTGAGCTAACTCATTTAGAGGCTTATTATAGTGACCTTCTATATATTCTTTTAATATATAATAAGGCAAATCGCTGTAGCGATAGCGTAATCTTGATAATAAATCTGTGTCTTTAATAATTGAATTTATAGAGTCTTTATAGTCGTCTCTTAAATATAAATCAGGCATTATTTTAATAGAAAATCCTTCAGCATACGTTTTTCTATAATATTTAGCCGAAGGTTTTTTTGTTACTGAATCTAAAGTCTTGTAATAAAAAGGAATCCAAGGTTTTAGTTGTGCATAATGTGACAACATTTTTTTAAGCGTGACATTCTTTTTATTTGATGTTTTATAGCTTGGAATAATTTCTGAAAGCTTTGTATCTAAAGACACAATACCTTGTTCTTCCAATTCCATTAACAAAGGTAAAGTACCTACAATCTTGGTTAATGATGCTATATCGTAAACATCATCTGTTTTGACATATTCATTTCCTTGGTATGTATGTTTACCAAAGTTTTTATTGTAAATTACTTTACCCTTTCTAGCAATTATTAATTGAATACCAGGTGTCATTTTAGCATTTACTGCGTGGTTTGCAATAGAATCTATTTTTCCTAAAGCATAACGCGACATGCCAACACGTTCAGGAATAGAATAACCCAAACGCTGTAAAGAATTGGTCATTATACCATCACCTACTTTAAAATGCGGTCCAGCAGAAACTGGTAAGGTTCCTTTTGCTTCTATTGCTCCAAATAATAACTGTGCAGACTTTTCTTGCGCTATTTTACTGTTTTGATAACTAACAACTACTGTTTCTATATTAGCAACTTTTTTTATATCTAAAAGCGCGTAAGGTTTAGCAAAAATGTCTAAAATCACATTGTTGGTACGTGCAATTTCATATAACCAAACAAGCTCGCGATCTGAGAATTTATAAGATTTCCAAGGACTAGTATTAGATTTATGAAAGCCAACAACAACCGTATTATACGGTTGTAATTTAGTAATTAGACCATCTAAGTTTTTATCTGAAATCTCTTGTACTTTAGCATACTTTTTGAGTTCATTTAAAAATACAGAACCTGTGTTATCACCTAATTTTACGTAAGCAATTTTTTTAGTTTCTAAGTTTCTAAAAGGTAATTGATTTGTAGAGTCTTTAGCAATAGTAATGGCACTTTCCATTAGCATTTCATACAACGCATCATCCTTAATTCTATTTAAATCATTAACGATATTAAAGGTTCTAATTGGTTGGTAATTATTAAGTCCAACTTTAAATTTAGCCATCAATATTTTTTTAACAGAATGCGCTAAACGGTCTTCTGTAATAATTCCGTTTTCATAGGCTAGTTTCATTCTTTTTATAGCATTTGTGACATTTGCTGACATTAACATAACATCGTTTCCTGCTAAAAAAGCTGCTAAATCTATTTCGCCTCCTTTAAAATCAAACGCTTTATTGCCATCAAGATTAGGTTCTACAAAATCTGCAGCACCTTTCATTGTTAATGCATCAGTAAAAATCAAACCTTTAAAACCTAGTCTTTCTTTTAAAATAGTCGTTACTATGTTATCGGATAAGGTTGAAGGAAAGCCTTCTCTATTTGATAAACTAGGTATATTTAAATGGGCTACCATCACACTAGATAAACCTTCTTTAATTAGTTTTCTGTAAGGATATAATTCAACCGAGTCTATTCGTTTTTCATCAAAAGCGACTGTTGGTAAAGTTAAATGAGAATCGTCTTCGGTATCTCCATGACCAGGAAAATGTTTTGCATTAGCCAAAACACCTGAACTTTGCATACCTTTCATAAAAGCCAACGCTTTTTCGGTCACGTTTTCTTTATCTTCTCCAAAAGAACGATTACCAATAATTGGATTGTTTGGGTTGGTATTTATATCTACTACTGGAGCAAAATTAAAGTGTACACCTATACGTTTACAATGCTCGCCTAATTGACGACCTGTTTGTTCTATTAATTGTTTGTTTTTGATTGCTCCAAGCGTCATATTCCAAGGAAATGCGTAAGTAGAATCTAAACGCATACTTAAACCCCATTCTGCATCCATACCAATTAAAAGAGGTGTTTTAGAAGCTGCTTGAAGTTCGTTATTTAACATTGCTTGTCTAACTGGTCCGCCTTTACTATAAATGACTCCACCAATTTTGTTATTTTTAATAAGATTGACAACTTTGTCTTTTTGAGCTTGAGTTTGATTAGAAAAAACTTGCACCATATAAAGTTGCGCTATTTTTTCGTCTAAAGTTAAACTATTATAAACTTCATCTACCCATATTTGTTGGGCTACCGGGTTTTTTGCTAATAAAGGATGTGCGGTTTCTTGGGCTAAACTATTGCTTGCAAAAAAAAGAAGTAAAATAAAGGAATATAGATATCTCATATAACTGTTTTGTCTTTTTAAGTTGATCTATTAGTATACAACTAAAAACTGTGCCAAGTTATTATTTTTCCTAGTCTTATTAAAGAAATTAATATAGAATTATGGAACTCTTCTTTGTTTTTAGCTTTCTAAAAACAAGAATTTATTCCACTCTTAAAAAAATATGAGTAGCACAAGCTTCTTTGTGTATAGTTTTAGATTGTATTAATCAAGCAAATCAATATGCCTATCATGATAACCTAACAGATATAAAACACCATCTAATCCAATACTAGAGATAGAACTTTGTGCATTATGTTTTACTTTAGGCTTTGCATGAAAAGCAATACCTAAACCAGCAAGGTTAAGCATTGGCAAGTCATTTGCTCCATCTCCTATAGCTATAGTTTGACTAATATTTAAACCTTCTTTTTTGGCTATCAATTTAAGGTATTCTGCTTTCTTATCACCATCTACAATGTCTCCAAGATAACCACCAGTAAGGACACCATCTTTAATTTCTAATTGGTTAGCGTACACATAATCTATACCTAATTCTTCTTTAAGGTAGTTACCAAAATAGGTGAAACCACCAGATAAAATTGCGGTTTTAAATCCGTAGTTTTTTAAAGTTGAAATCAAGCGTCTTGCGCCTTTTGTTATAGGCAAATTAACTGCAACGTCATGTAAAACAGATTCACTTAGACCTTTAAGAAGTTTCATACGTCTAATAAAACTTTCGTTAAAGTCAATTTCGCCTTGCATAGCAGATTCTGTAATGGCTTTAACCTCGTCACCAACTCCTGCTAGTTCTGCTAATTTGTCAATAACTTCTGCTTGAATTAAAGTAGAGTCCATGTCAAAACATACCAATCGCCTGTTTCTTCTGTAAATATTATCTTCTTGAAAGGCGATATCCACATTTAAATCATGAGAAATTTGCATGAATTTTTCTGTAAACTCTGCTTTGTTTTCAATTTTACCTCTAATTGATAATTGTATAGATGCTCTGGGGTATTCTTCTACTTTTATAAGCGAAGTACGACCGGTCAAACGCTTGATAGCGTCTATGTTTAAATTTTTTTCAGAGATTATTTTTGTTACTGCAGATATTTGTTTGGCAGATAATTTTTCGCCTAGAATTGTAATAATGTAACGGTCTTTTCCTTGAAGTCTAACCCATTTTTCGTAGTTTTCTGATGTAATAGGTGTAAATTTAGCCTGAAGCTCTAGCTCATAAGACTTAAATAATAAATCTTTTAGTACAGCTGCAGATTTTTTTCCGGCTCTAATCTCAAATAAAATACCAAGTGATAATGTATCATGGATATTGGCTTGTCCAATATCTAATACTTTTGCATCATATTGGGTTAAAACTCCTGTTAAACTTGAAGTTAATCCAGGTTTATCTTGTCCAGATATATTTAATAAAAAAATGTCTGTAGCCACGCTTAAATTTATTTATTACAAATTTTATTTGTAAAAATGACTATTTTTATTGAAAGAACTCATTAATTTATATTGCGATATCTATAATAATAATCCCTAAAATTTAATAAATCAATATTTTTTAGTTGTTTCTTAATTTAAGAATCGATTGTGCCAACTCTCACTTGCAGGTACTTCCCAACTTTCGTTAAGCTCTTCAATATTGTTTACTAAGTTATTAAAAACTATAGTGTTTTTAGAAACCGCTTTCTCTTTGGCCATTTTCCTAAAATCGGTCAATGTTTTATGGGCTACAAATTCGCCTTGTTTGTAAGAGACATTCATTTTATCAAGTAAATCAACACCATACGCTTTTTCTAATTGCTGAATAAATGTAACCGAAGCATCAATACTACAACCAGTTGCTTGATTTAATTCTTGGTCTAAAGCCAATATTATAAATCTTTTATACCTAACATCAAAACCTGCTTTTAAGTCGCTACCATGTGCTGTCCAACCTTCTATGAAGATGTTTAGTTTTACTTTGATTTCTTCTAATTCTGTATCAGAAAAAGAACGATTAGCTTGGTAAATCCAAACTCTTGAAGTTGTTGGCAAGGTATTAAAATCGACTATCATAATATGTGTTACTATTAGTGTACAAAAGTACTATTTACATCCAATCTTTAGGACTAGATTCGACTTTAAATAATAAATAATCAACAATTTGTTTAGCGGTTTCTACTTTGATATGCGGAATCATTAATTTATCAGAAGCCGAAAAGATTTCAACAGATGCTAATTGTTTTCTTTTTTGAAAAACAGTTTGTTGTAATGTTACTGCTTGTATTTTATGAAGTTCTAAAAAACTAGTATGTGTTTCTATAAACTTACCTCCACCAATCACTAAATAGTTGTTATCAATACTGTAATAGGTTTTTTTAAAGCCATAATAAACAGATAAAAAAGACACTATTAGTATTGGAATATTGATAAAATAAAATGAATTTGGTAAAAAATAAAAGATCAGATTTAAGAGTAATAAAAGTAGTATAAAATTAATACTACTTCTTAATATAAAATAAGGTTCTGGTTTTCTTTTTTCAATGTTAGATACGCAATTTGGGTAAAATCTATTTATTAATTCGTTAACTTGTATTTGACTTAAACCTATAATGTTAAAGTTTTTTTGTTGCTTTTTATTAACCATAGCTTGTGTAAATACAAGTTTATGTAAACCCAATGCTTTTTTAAAACGATTGGTTTTTATAGTGGTGTTTTGAATACGACTTGGTATTAAGCCTAGACTAATTTTATTGAATAAGCCTTTAGAAATCTCTAAACCTTCATTTTTATTGAGTACAGTTAAATCAAAATTTTCTACAACGGTTTTGATAAGCGAAAACAAAAACGCCAGAATCAATAATAGAAATACTAAAATAAAATTAAAGAGAATTAAAGAGAAAAATTCGGTTTCGTTTAGGTTTAAATACTGATCAAATTTAGACTTGATTTCTAAAGATTGTAAAAAGTCTTTTAAGTCATTATAAACACCAAAAAGGAAAAATAGTATAAACAAAAAACTTTTAAAATGATTTTCTGAAACGCCTTCTAATAGTAGTTTTTTAATTGAAACTCTATAGTAAACCGAAGTTGTTTCGGTTACTTCTTGATCTTTTAAACTAGTATTTACTACTCTATTTTGTAGTAATAGTTTTTTTAATGCATTAGCTTGATCTAAAGATAATGCTTGTATTTCTATTTCAGTTTTATCATCTCCTGCAGTTTCAATAGATAAAGATACTACGTTTATAAGTTGCTGGATAAGGTTTTGTTTGATGTAAACATTCTGGATTTTAGATTTTGAAACAGATGTTTTTTCTTTATTTAAAATACCATGATTTAAAATAAAATAGTCGTCAAGAACCTGAAATTTAAAATTAAGATACTTTAATAATGCATGTATAAATAAATACAAAACGACTAAACCAATTCCTAAATACACATAGTTATTGACACTACTTAGTTTATTATCACTAGTTAGATATCTAAGAAAAAATATTGAAAGTACTATTAAAGACTGCTTGACCGCTTTATATATATTTAATCCAAAAATGACAATTACTCCTTTTTTAGATTGTCTTAATGGCGTTTCAAAATTAGACGCGTTCATTCAATATTTTAGTTAAAAAGGCATTGATAGTTTCGGCTTCTTCTTTTGGTAATCCTTTTATAGACAAATCACCACCAGACTCTCCTGCCGAATAAATTTTAAGTGTAGACAAGCTCATTTTTCTAGCTAAAAAAGAGCGTGCAATTTCTATATGCTGAATGCGATTAAAAGGTAAAGTGGTAGTTGTATTGGTTAATAAACCTTCGGTATAAATAATGTCTTCTTCTCGCATTGCATAACGACGCATTTTAAAACCAAGTTTGTACACTATAAATTGAATGAGAAAAAAGAGGATTAATCCAACTAGTAAAAACCAATAAACATGAGTGTTGTAGACTGCTTTTTTTATAACAAATCGTAAAGCTGTAAAAACACCAATTAAGCTAGAAAAAGTTATGATGATATTAAATATAATAATATTAAAATAACGCTTATCAATAGCTTTAAGTTTAAGGTCTTCAACTTTTGGTAAACTGTCTATTTCTATTTGGTTATTGCTGAACATTAATTATTTGTCTAAATTTTCATCTTTTCTTATATAGTAAAAAGAGAGTAATCCTTGGGCTATCCCAAATAAAATAAAGCTAAAAAAGAATTTATTAAGATTAAAAACTTCATTATTAAAGTAATCAAAAAGCCACATAATGATAGCATAAGTTAATCCACTTACAAGTCCAAAAATAATTCTTGTTTTTGTTCTTTTACTTAATGACATAACTTTTATAAATTTTGAGAACTAGCAATTAACTCTGCAACGTCCATTACTTTAATAGTATTTTCTTTTTCTTTAACTTTTACACCATCAGACATCATAGTCATGCAATATGGACAACCTGTTGCAATAATATCTGGATTGGTTTGTAAAGCGTCTTCGGTTCTAAGCTCGTTTATGTCTTTGTCTCCTTTTTCTGGTTCTTTAAACATTTGTGCTCCTCCTGCACCACAACATAATGCGGTAGCTTTACTACGCTTCATTTCTAGCAAGGTTGCGTTTAATGTTTTTAAAACGTCTCTTGGCGCATTGTATTCTGAATTTGCTCTTCCTAAGTAGCAAGGATCATGAAACGTGATACGCTTATCTTTGTATTTGCCTTCTTTTATCTCTAGTTTATTAGTGTTTATTAACTCTTTTATAAACTGGGTATGGTGTAACACTTCGTATTTACCACCTAAACCTGGATATTCGTTTTTTATGCAGTTAAAAGAATGAGGATCACAAGTTACTATTCGTTTTACGTTATAGCTATTTAATACCTCAATATTCATTACTGCTTGCATTTGAAATAAAAACTCGTTTCCTGCTCTTTTTGCTAGGTCTCCAGTTGCACTTTCTTCTGTACCTAATACAGCAAAGTTTACTTTTGCTTTATTTAGAATTTTAACAAATGCTTTTGTTATTTTTTTTGCTCTATCATCATAGCTTCCAGCAGAACCAACCCAAAATAGAATATCTGGTACTTTACCTTCTGCCATTAGCTCTGCCATAGTTGGCACTATTAGTTGTTCGCTCATGATATATGATTTAGTTTTTTTCGTTCATTTTTGTTTCTAACACTAATTTTTGATGGTATTCTTTAGTCTTTTCTATTAAACTTGTTGGAAGTATTTTAAAAATTAAAGGCGAGTCTTTATCAAAATTTAGCATTGCCCAATTGTTATTAGTGTCGGCACTGTTAAGCATTATAACGACTCTGTGTCTCATTAAAACATCCAACGAGCTATCCGAAATAAAGTTAACATACATGTCCTGAGTTTTCATCATTTTTACCATCATTTCTTTTTCTTCATCTCCAAATTTTTGATCATTAAATGTCATAGTCATTTTCATGTCATAGGATACAAATGCATAGTCTGTATTAGATTCTGCATCATTTTTTACTTCTGTTAATTTATATACAGGAATTTCATTAGGGATTAAGACACTATACTGTTCATTACCTTCAAACATGGTCTTAAAAACAGAAACCATTGCATCCTTTGGTACTAAATCAAAAACTTTAGGATGTGTCATGTTAATAATAGACTCGAAATCTTTATTATTTACGTCTTTAAACATCTTGAGTGTTAAACTGTCAAGTTGTTTTGCTATCACATCTTCTTGAGAAACCCCTTTGTTTATAGTAACTGCAAATAGTAATGCTACTAATACTAGTTTTGAAATTTTAGTCATGTTTTATAAATTACTCTTTTAAAGCTGCAAAATCTATTTTAGATACTCTAATGTATATGGATAAAATCTTTAATCCATTCATCTTTTTATTTTTTGGATCATTTTGCTCTAATGCAGCTAATTTTAATGCTTGTAATCCTAATTGTTCTTGTTGTGTTTTGTTGCAATAATCACAAATCACTTTTTTTAAACTGATGTCTTCTGCAGTTCCTGATTTGTATTTAATTTGTGTAATTATTTTAAATTGTAACGAATCTTTTTTATAGTCTTGTGCTTTTAGTTGTATTAAACTAAAAGTTAAGATTATTAACACTAGAAGACTACTTCTCAATATTCTATTTTATTTTTTATTATAAGTTACAGCAAGTCCAATACCTAGTCCCAATAATACACCACTTAAAAAACCACCAAAAAAACCTAAATAATAATTATTAATTAAATACAAAAAATAGTTAAAACAAATCCTAATTTTAGTCTTGTTTTAGAAGGTATCCTTGTAATTATATTCATTTTCTGTGTTGTTTTTTATTCGTTTTTCCAATTTAAACGGTCCATTTGGTTGTATGGCCAAGGTGCACCATTGTTTTCTATATTGGTCATCATGTTATTTAACTCTGTTGGTGCTGCACTTTGTTCCATAACTAGATAGCGACGCATTTCCATAATAATATTTAATGGATCAATACTTACTGGACAAGCTTCTACACATGCATTACAACTGGTACAAGCCCAAAGCTCTTCATTTGTAATGTAGTCGCCTAATAGTTGTTTACCATCGTCTACAAATGTGCCTTTATTAGCGTCTATGTTTTTACCAACTTCTTCTAGACGGTCTCTGGTATCCATCATGATTTTACGTGGTGACAGCTTTTTACCTGTTAGATTTGCAGGACACTCACTTGTGCAACGTCCACACTCTGTACACGTATAGGCGTTTAGTAGATTTACCCATGTTAAATCTTGCACATCACTTGCTCCGAATTTTTCTGGAACCTCCTCTTCTGCACCTTCTGCTGGTACTGCATACGGATCTGCGTCTGGATCCATCATTAATTGTACTTCTTTTGTAACTGCTGCGTTATTAGTAAATTGACCTTGTGGTGTTAACTTACCATAGTATGTATTAGGAAACGCTAATAGAATGTGTAAATGCTTAGAAAAATATAAGTAGTTTAAAAATAGTAATATACCTATTATATGAATCCACCATGCAATGCGTTCTATGGTATGTATAGCGCTATCTGATAAACTACTAAACCATGGTGCGATGTGTTGACTTATTACATTACCTGAGTTATAACTTTGAAAAATAGTGTCTGTAGCATTCATTACCAAGAATAGACACATTAATACTACTTCAAAATAAAGGATGATATTACCATCTGATTTTGGCCAACCTGTCATCTCTGCTTTTATAAAACGCTTTATTTTTATTACGTTTCTTCTAATCCAAAATATAATTACAGCTACCAAGACTAATACTGCTAAGATTTCAAAACTACCAATTAAGAATCCGTAGAGTGCTTCTGGTAAGAATTTATGACCAATCCTGTGTGTACCCAGTAAACCATCTACTATGATCTCTAAAACTTCTATATTTATAATTACAAATCCAAGATAAACAACAATGTGTAAAATTCCTGAAATTGGACGTTTTACCATTTTACTTTGTCCTAAAGCAATGTAAGCCAAGTTTTTCCAACGTTGCTTTTTGTTGTCGGAAACATCGACATTTTTACCTAATTTTATATTTCGAGAGAGTTTTTTTACGTTTCTTGTAAAATAGCCAATACCTATAATTAGTACTATGGCAAACACTATATTTGGTATATATTCCATTGGTTGATTGGTTTTTACTATTCTTTAATTTTAATTTCGTTTCCTTCAGCGTCGTACTGTTTTGCTTTTTTTCCGAAGAGAGAAAAATGCACATAACGCTTAGGGTTTAGTTTCATATCTTCTAAAAGTTGCTCCATTTGTGAAGCAGCACCTTCTAAATTAGCATATAATTTATCATCGCTAAGTAACTTACCTAAAGAGCCTTCTCCTTCTTTTACACCTGTTAATAAACCATTTACATTAGTTAAAGTGGTTTCTAAACTTGCAACAGTCTTGCTAAGATTTACTTCTTTTAATTCGGCAGACAGTATTGTTAAATCAGTACTTGCTGTTTTAAAATTATCTAAAATTGTTGAGATACTAGCATCATTATCTTTAACAACACTATTTATAGAGTAGGATAAATTTTTGTAAGATTTTAAAGTTGAATTTAGCTCAGTAAGTATGTTTTTTAGTCCGTTTTCAGAATTATCTGTAACCAATTCATTAAGGTTTACTAATAGACTATCTGCAGATTTTAAAGTACTGTCTAGGTCTGTACTTAATTCGGAAAAATTACCTGTTAAACTTTTAATCATTCCTTTTTCTATTTCTGACTTTAAAAAAACACCATTATCAGCAACATCTGAATCTTTAGACGGAATTATAGCCAAAGCACTTCCACCTATCAATCCTGTTTCGTAAAGACGAATAACACTGTTTTTAGAAAATTTTAGATTTGGATCAACGTTAAACGCTACACGTGTTTTACCAGTATTAAAATCGTATTTAATTTCTTTTACCTTACCAATTACATTCCCTTTTATAGTAACTGGTGAAGATTGCTGTAAGCCATTATAATCAAACTCGGTGAAATACATATTGTTTGACTCTAGCAGGTTATTTCCTTTTAAATAGCTAAATCCGAAAATAAAAAATATTATTCCTAATATGACTAATAGACCTACTTTAACTTCTCTTGTTAATTTCAAAATAGTATGAATTTGTTGTATAGCAAAATTAGAAATAAATTATAAAAGAATCTGTCTAATTAACGTTGCTTTTTAAGGCTTCGGATAGTTTAATTTGATTTCCATCTCTAAAAGGAACAATATAAGCATCTTTATAACCTTTGTTTTTAGCTTCAATTTGTAATTTTTGTGCTTTGTTATAGTCTGAGGTATACCCATAATAATATTTATAGAGCTTATTAGCTTTCTCTCTAGAAATGTCTTTTAAGCCTTTAAAATTATACGATTTGGGTTCTAAAGCTTTAAGACCAGCAGCTATCTGCACTTTAAAAATGGTGTTTTTAATTGTGTTTTCTTGGTTTGAGATGGTGTCTTCTATGGTTTCTTCTATTATTAAACTACCTATATTACCATCTAATTCTTTTTTATACTCCAGTACTGCATTTGCAATAGATTTTGCTAACTCTGTTTGTCCTTTTTTAGAATTTAAATATTTTCCTTCACTAGTATTTGTTACAAATCCAGTTTCTACTAATACACTAGGCATTACTGTTTGATGCAATACTATAAAACCAGCTTGTTTTACTCCTCTATTTTTTCTTTTCAATTTTTCAGTAAAAGACTGTTGTATTAAAGAAGCTAGTTTAATGCTTTGGTCAAGATACTCTTCTTGCATTAATGATAAACCAATAAAAGATTCAGGAGAATTTGGATCGAATCCTTTATAGTTCTCTTCATGGTTATCTTCTAAAAAAATCACTTCGTTTTCAGCTTTAGCTACTTCAAAATTTGTTCCATTACGATGTATACCTAATACATAGGTTTCAGAACCTGAAGCCTGACTATTGTGAGCATTACAATGTACAGACACAAACAAGTCTGCATTTGCAGTATTTGCTATTTTACCACGTTTAAATAAACCTATAAAAACATCTGTTTTACGTGTGTAAACAACTTTTATATCAGGATTTTCTTCTAATAGCTTACCAACTCCTAAGACAATTTTTAAAGCAATAACACTTTCTTTTAAACCAGACTTTGTATTTTTCCCTGGATCTTTACCTCCATGACCTGCATCTAAAACGACGACAAATTTATCATCTGACTGAGAAAATGCACTTTTAGGCATAGTAAGTGTTAATACTATTATAAAGGATACGAAAAGTTTAAATACGTGCGTTTGCATAGAAGTAGTAACCAAATTTTATTGCGTTTATTATAAAGTTTAAATTTTAACGAATATTAAAACATTCATAAAATAATATATGTAGTTTTGTCAATTCAAAAACCAAGCCATACTTTTACAAAAATACATTTAAAAGCATTGCGTACACCTAAACTAAACATACTTTTTTTACTGAGTTTTACAGTGTTTATCAACACTTTTAGCTTTGCGCAAGGTGATATTCCAAAACCCGGAACCAATGTGCCTCCTATAGAAACGACTGAAGCACCTGAGAAAACTCCAAAAGATATTATTAAAGACTCTACTTTATTAGATACCAAATACTTAGGAGTTAATACCGTAGAAAGTGACTCAACAAAAACAGATTCTATAAAACCCAAACCTTTACTTGATAACACTATATCCTATAAAGCTACAGATTACATGTCCTACAAGAAAAAGGAATCTAAAATGTATCTTTATAATGAAGCCCAAGTAAATCAAGAACAAATAGAGATTAAGTCTGGACTTATCATAATGGATTTTGATAATGACTTAATTTATGCTAAAGGAATTAAAGATAGCTTAGGTAATTACCAGCAACGTCCTGTATTTAGTCAAGATGGTAGTGTTGTAGAAGCAGATTCTATTGTCTTTAATACTACTTCAAAAAAAGGATTGATTTACAACTCGCAAACCGAAGATAATGGCATGACTATCATACCTGAAGTTACAAAAAAAGTTAATGACTCTGTCTATTACATAAAAAACGCCATAGTAACTACTGCCGAAGATAAAGACGATCCGGATTACTACTTTAAAATTAGAAAGGGTAAGATTGTTCCAGGAAGCAAAGTTGTTTCTGGATTAACTAACTTATTTATTTATGATGTACCAACACCAGTTGGTTTACCATTTGCCTTTTTTCCTTTAACAGAAACACAAACATCTGGTGTTATTTTTCCTAGTTTTGGAGAAGATGGTACGCGTGGTTATTTTCTTCAAAATGGTGGTTATTACTTTGCTATAAGTGATTATGTTGACCTTGCAGTAACAGGAGATTACTATACTAATTCAAGTTTTGGGGTGCGTCTAGAAAGTAAATATGCTACGCGTTATAAATATAGTGGTCAAGTAGGTTTTAGATACGAAAACCTACTTACTAGCGAACGTGGTTTTCCAGACTTTTCACAGAATACAATCTATAATTTACGTTGGTCACATGCACAAGATGGAAAAGCTAATCCTAATTCTCGTTTTTCTGCATCTGTAAATTTGGGTAGTAGTACCTTTTTCAGGCAATCGCTTAATCAAATTAATCTACCAGCATCACAAAATAATACCTTAGCATCTTCTATATCTTATTCAAAAACATTTCAAGGAGAACCTCAGGTTAATATAAATTTAACAGCAACACACTCTCAAAATACGCAAACTGGCCTTATAAATATGACATTACCAACCTTGCAAGGAAGTATTGGTAGAATTTTTCCATTTGAACCAAAAGTAGGTAGTAAAAAAGGGCTTATCCAAAACATTAACTTACAGTATAATTTAAGAGGAGAAAATAGGATTAGTGTACAAGAAGAATTTTTCTTTAGAAAAGAAATGTTTGATGATGCCGAAATTGGAGCACAACATACTATTCCGCTTTCAACAAACTTTAAAATATTTGATTATTTTAGTGTAAGTGCTGGTGCTAATTTTGAAGAAGTTTGGACACTTAATACTATTAACAAACGTTTTGACACAGAGACAGAAACAGTTATTACAGAAGATAAAACTGGTTTTGATGCTTTTAGAACTTATAATTTTAACACTAGTATAGGTACTACTATTTATGGTTTGCTTCCTTTAGATAAAAAAAATAAAGGAAAAAAATTACAAGCCATACGCCACGTTATTAGACCCTCTATAAGTTATAATATAAATCCTGCTTTTGATAATTATTATGATTCTGTAGAAGTTATTGATGCCGATGGGACAACTTTAGAGGAGTTTACACGATTTGAAAACAATATTTTTGGCACACCAAGTAATACCTTTTCTAGTTCTATTGGAATAGGTGTTTCTAATAATTTTGAAGCAAAAGTAAAAGATAGAGACAGCACAAAAGTAGAACCAAAAAAAATAACCTTACTTAATAACTTAAATTTTAGTACATCCTACAACATTGCTGGAGACTCTTTAAACTGGAGTCCTGTTAGAGTTACTGGTGGAACACAGTTATTTGAAAATAAATTAAGTGTTAATTTTGGTGCCACATTAGATCCTTACACGTTAGATAATAATAACAGACGAATAAATACTTTTAATATTAATAATAACGGTAGTTTATTTAGAATGACTAGTGCTAATCTTACACTTGGATATAGCTTTGACAGTAAAGGTGGAGAAGCCTCTAAAGAAAGTGATAATTCTAGATCCGAACGTCTAAATAGTGGTGGTCGAGATGACGATTTATTTGGAAGGTCTGAAGATTTTGCAGACACTCGTTTTTTAGATAATGATGAGGAAGATGATGAGGATGAAGAACCAAGCGAATTATATAATTTTAAAATACCCTATAATTTTAGACTAGCCTATGCGCTTAACTACTCTAATAGTCAGCGTCAAAATGAAATATCTTCGCATTCCTTAATGTTTTCTGGCGATATAGAACTATCTCCAAAATGGTCAATTGGTGGCTCATCCAGTTATGATGTTAAAAATCAGGGTTTTGGTTTGACACAATTACGTTTTCAACGTGATTTATTAAGCTGGCGAATGAATTTTAGTTGGGTCCCTTTTGGTACTTTTAACCGTTGGAATTTCTTTATCGGAATTAAATCTAACATCCTTAAAGATCTTAAGTACGAGCAACGTAATAGACCTGATCAAGGACTTTAAAATTGTGATTTTAGCAGTTTTACTTACATAAAATTGTAATTTATAACCAAGTTAAGAATCTAAAAAATAAATTAGTTTAACATAATAAAATTACCGCTTTAGCGAAAACATGATAAAAAAAATAATAATTACATCAAAAGCTCCTGCTCCTATAGGACCATATAACCAAGCTGTTTTAAGCGGAAATACATTATACACATCTGGTCAAATTGCACTACATCCAGAAACTGGTCAATTAGTTTTAGACTCTATAAAAATTGAAACTAAGCAAGTAATGAAAAATATGAAAGCGGTCTTAGAAGCTGCAGATATGACTTTTGAAAACGTTATTAAAACTTCTATATTTATTAGTGATATGAATAATTTTGCTGAAATAAACGAAGTTTATGGTGCTTATTTTAATGATAAAACTGCTCCAGCTAGAGAAACTGTAGAAGTTGCAAATCTTCCAAAATTTGTTAATGTAGAAATTAGTATGATTGCTGTTAAGTAATTATGCTAATTTTTACACAAAAATTTAATTGTTATTTTAGTTGAATTAGTATTTTATATGATACTTAACTAAACCTTCTATAGGTCGTCTTTCAAAATTACCGACAGTAAAATCCATTTCTTTAGCTACTTCTCTTATTTCGTCTTTACAGAAAAACGCAATAGAACCTGCAAAATGTACAGGTACTGTTTTTAATTCTTCTTTATATTGAAGAATCATATTTTTTGAAAACACACGAATACCTTCTTTTATTAATTCAATAATATATTTTGAATCTTTATTTAAAATCATAAACTCTGCAAAACTGGCTAAGTAAACATTTGGGTTTGGTTGTTTGTAAAGATTGTATTTAATATAATCTGCTTCTAAATTAAATTTATCTGCAAAAGCAATTTTAATTTCTTCTGGCATATGATTAAAATAAAAATCACGTATTAATTGCTTACCATAATAGTTTCCAGAAGCATCGTCCATTAGCGAATAACCGAGAGAGTCCACACGTTGCTCTAAGTGCTTACCATCATAATAACTACAATTAGAACCAGTACCTAAAATACATACAACAGCTGCTTC